>DASUPQ010000001.1 GCA_036280995.1 Actinomycetota bacterium
CATCAAATTCTGAGGGGTGGGCCCCGGCATGATGGTCGGCGATGAGTCATGCGAAGGTCGGCAGTGGATGGTGGTTGATCCCGAATGTCCCTGGTGGGTCAAGCTCCGCCGTGCCGAAAGCCTGATCGATGAGATCAGGCACGCTTCGAGGCGCTCAACAGAGCAGGGAGCGGCTGGGAGATTGTTCGGGAGACGCTGAAGAGGCCGTGCCAGGACGGGGCCAATCACATCCACTCCGTGTGGCGCGACCTGCGCCGCGACTTCGCCGGGGACCTGCTGGCCCAGCACTACGCGGGGGTGCGCCACTGAGCGGTCCGCTTGCGCGCCTGCTCGGCCTCCCGGCCAGATGGAGCGCGACCGCGGAGGTTCCAGGCGCACGGACGGCTCACCGGGCAGCGGTCGAGGCGGTGGTGAAAACGGTCACCGAGCTGTGTCGCAGGGTCCGCTGCCAGCCCTGGACCTCGTCGACGCGTTCTCGATCCGGGACCGGCCGCTGGCCACTCCGATCGCGCTCGGCTGAGGCGAGACCCCTCCATCCGAGCGAAGCGCTAAACGTAGACTGGCCCTCGTGCCCCGGTGTCCGGCTTGCGGGGGCCAGAATCCTGAGGGCGCCCGGTTTTGTTCGGCCTGCGGCGCGGCACTGACCGTCGAGCGGGCCGTCGAAGAGCGCAAGGTTGTCTCGGTGCTGTTCGTGGACCTGGTCGATTTCACTTCGCGCTCTGATCAGGCCGACCCTGAGGACGTTCGGGCCATGCTGGTCCCTTATGACACTCGGGTGAAGTCTGAAATCGAATCGTTTGGCGGCGTCGTCGAGAAGTTCATCGGCGACGCGGTCATGGCCGTGTTCGGCGCCCCGGTTTCTCATGGCGACGACGCGGAGCGAGCCGTGCGGGCCGGCCTCCGGGTGCTCGACGCGGTCGAGGACCTGAACAGGGAAGATCCGGCCCTGGACCTTACCGTGCGGGCCGCGGTCAACACCGGCGAGGCCATTGTGGACGCCCGCCAGCAGCCGGACGCCGCGCAGGGGTTGGCCCACGGCGATGTGGTGAACACCGCCTCCCGGCTCCAGACGGGAGCGCCCCCGGGAGGGCTCGTGGTGGGCGAGGAAACCTTCCGGGCCACCCGGAGCGTGATCGGATATGCACCCGTGGAGCCGATCCGGGCGAAGGGCAAGCGCGAGCCGCTGGCGGCCTGGCTGGCGCTGGAGGCGCTCACCGCCCCGGCCGAGCGCGCCGCGTCGGCCGCGCCGATGGTCGGGCGGGACCGCGAGCTTGAGCTGCTGCGCCGAACCTGGGAGGGCGTGACCACCGAGCGACGCCCCGACCTGGTGACTGTGATCGGGCCTCCGGGTATCGGGAAGACCCGCCTGACGCGTGAGTTCGGCGGCCTGGTTGAGCCGTCCGGGGGGCGAGTGTTGCGAGGACGGTCCCTGCCGTACGGCGGGTCCTCTGGCTATCGGGCGTTCGGCCAGCAGGTTAAGGAGGTGGCGGGGATCTTCGAGACCGATCCTCCGGCCGACGCGCGGGCGAAGCTGACCGCAGTCGTCACCGTGCTGTGCGGTGCCAGCGACGGCCCCGAGGTTGCCGACCACCTGGCCCTCCTGATCGGCCTCGGCGGAGACAAGGTGCCCGATCGGCAACCGCTGTTCTTTTCGGCCCGCAGGTTCGTGGAGGAGCTGGCGAGCCGGCAACCGCTCCTGATGGTGTTCGAGGACATCCACTGGGCCGACGCCAGCCAGCTGGACCTCCTGGAATCCCTGGCCTCCCGGGTTCGCGACGTCCCCGTCATGTTTTTGGCGCTGGCGCGCCCCGAGCTCCTGGACTCCCGGCCGACCTGGGGAGCGGGGCTGATGTCGCACACCTCGATGCAGCTGCATCCGCTGTCCTTGGACGAGGCCCGGACACTGGCCGGCCATCTTTTGCCGATGCTTTCCGGGCTGCAGGGCGCGGGCGACCGCGTGGTGATCACAGCAGAGGGCAATCCGCTGTTCATTGAGGAGCTGGTGGCCTCGCTGGCCGAGCGAGTAGACGAGGCGACCGAGAAGCTTCCCACGAACGTGCGGTCCACGATCGCCGCGCGGCTCGACACGCTTTCTGCTGCCGCCCGGGGTGCCCTGCTCGACGCTGCGGTGATCGGCAAGGTGTTCTGGCGGGGAGCGCTCCAGACACTCGAGGCAACCCGGTCGGCGGCGGAGTTGGAGGACGCCCTTGACATCTTGGAGAGCCGCGACTTCATCCATCGGGAGTCGGGTAGCCAGATCGAGGGCGACCACGAATACCTGTTTAAACACATGCTTATTCGGGAGGTGGCCTACGCCACCCTCCCCCGGGCGGCCCGCAGGGAGCGGCACGCCGCGGTAGCCCGGTTCATCGAGTCGGCCGCCGGCGAGCGGATCGAGGAAGCCGCCGCGATGCTGGCTCACCACTGGCAGGAGGCCGGCGACCTTGACCAGGCCGTTCGGTTTCTCCAGCTCGCCGCGGAGCACGCTGCCAAGGGATGGGCGAAGAATGAGGCCGTGGCCCTGTTCGGCCAAGCCCTGAAGCTCGTGCCGGAGGACCAACCAGAACTGCGCCGCGCCATCGCTATTCGACGGGCCGAGACGCAGGTGGAGCTGGGCGATCTCGGTGCCGCTCCGGCCCTCGACAAGCTGCTGGAAGAGACCGAGGGCGTGGAACGTCTGAAGGTGCTGACGGCCCGCGCCCATACGGCGCATCGGGCCATGGACGCCGAGGCCGCGACCCGAATGTCGCAGGAGGCATTCGACCTGGCCGAGTCCCTGTCCATCGAGGAGTTCATCGGACCAGCGCTGGCGCTACAGAGCCTGGCCTCGAGCATGGCCGGCAACATGAACACGGCATTCGAGCTGGGCGAGCGGGCGCTGGCGCAGTGGATCCCTGGCACGCGTCGGGCCGAACGCGCGCTGTGCCTCGACCAGATGGCCACGGACCGGTACTGGACCGGCGAATATGAGCGGGCCCTGGAGTACGGGGAGCAGGCCATTTCCTTCGCCGATGAGATCAAGAGCTCCGACGCGTTGCTCCGAACCGGGCCTGTCCACGCGCTCACCCTGACCGGCATGGGCCGGCACGAGGAAGCCCTCCCGAGGTTCGAGGAGCTCATCGCCCGCGGACGTGAGTTCGAGCTGGTGCCCAGAATGACGGCCCGCGCGCTCAACATGTCCAGCGCGCTGTACCGCGACCTGCTCCAGCTCGACGAGGCCACCCGGCGCAACCAGGAGGCCGCGGAGCTCGGTGCGGCAGCCGGCTTCGCCAACGCGGTGCTCCAATCAGGGATCGATCAGCTGTTCACCGACCTGGCCCGCGGCGAGGTTGGCCGGGCTGAGGCTCGATGGCCCGAGCTGTGGGAACGGACTCAGGACACCAAGGGAACCCACCAGTGGCTCATGGCCGGGCGCCTGGCCGAAGGAAAAGCGGAGATCGCCCTGGCGAAAGGGGACCATGCCGAAGCGGCCCGGCTGGCCCAGGAAGCCATCGACCGGTCGCGTGAGGTTCAGCGGGCCAAGTACGAGCTGGCTGCGCGCCTGGTCCTGGGGCGGGCCCTCATGGCACTCGGCCAGCCCGAGCGTGGGATCGCCGAGCTGCACACGGCGCTCGACGGCATCCGGCGGCTCGGTCACCCGCCCACGCTGTGGCGAGCTTGGTGGACCTTGGGAACGGCGCTCGCTCAGGCGGGCAGAGATGACGAGGCGGCAGCGGCCGCGGCGGCGGCCGCCAACACGCTGCGCACATTCGCCGCCACCTTGGCCCCGCAGCGGAGCGGGCCGCTCCTGGCGGCGGAGCCCTCGCGAGAGATTCTCTTGGCCGCCGGCTTCAGTTAGGAAGCCGCCGAGTGGAGCAAAGTGGCGATCACCGGTACTACCAGGACCGCTGCCGCAAGGCTGAAGAGACGTTGCAAGAACCCGGGATTCCCCTTGCGAGCCTGAGTGCCCTGTCAGGGGTCGACTTGCGACACAGTCCCGTGAGGCGCAGTGACTTGACGCCGTGTTCCGGCCGCGGACGTGATCGACTAGCAGCAGCCTCGCCCATCCCCAGCCGCCTGGGGTAGCGATCAGGCGCTGCCGATCACAGGCCCAAGATCTTCCACGCGTACCGGTTTGCCCCCGATCACAAGCTCATCAACCTCAAGACGGCCAACGCTCAGCTTCTTAGCTGCGGCGTTGCCAACTCTGAGACGACCAACGGCCACCGCGCCTATCGCAAATGCACCAACGGCTACCGCGCCAGCGGCGACTGCGCCCGTGGCCAGCGCCCGCAACGCAACGCCGCCGGCGGCGATGCCCCCGACAGCGACGCCTCGAACTTTGACGGCTGGCAAATCTGCGACTGCGCCTTCTGTGCGATGCATGACTTCCTTCCGGCCCATAATGTCCTCCTCTGCCTCGGCCTGTCTTGGGCTGATCTTGCAAGCTGGGCGGGGCCGGTAGCAAGTGGCGAGAGTCGGGGACCGCTGGATCTTGTGCCTTGGCCGACCACCTCCAATGTGCCGAGATGGGAAACAGATGTTCAGGGCTCACGCCGATCGTCTCTCCTATCAGACGAGGTCGACGGTCATCAACCGCAAGGACTACGGCATCACCTTGAACGCCGCGCTCGAGACCCGGCGCGGTCCTGGTCAGCGACAAATCACTCTCGAGTTCGAGGTCTCCGCAATCAAGACCGCCTGCCCTTCAGCAACCGACTCCAGCGCGCCAGCACGGTTGGACGAAAGAGCCTGGTGCCCTGGCCCATCCTGGCGTCGGAGGGCGACCCGACCGGCTTGAACCGCCGTTGCGATTCTGGTGGAAGCGAGTCATACCATGAGACGAACTAATCCAAACGGGCGCCAATGCGGTGGTGACAGCTAGCTCTCATTCGCTGCTGCGGAAGCCATGGGCTGCCCAGGCGACCTTCCCGCGAGAGTCCTCTCCAGCGCTTCTAGCCCGTACGGCAGTCGGACTCGGCGTAGGCACGGCTCATGATCTTTGGGGTGCCGTCAGCGCTGCCGTCACCTGTCGGGACGACCCTCACACCGCCGGGTTGGGCGAATCGGCCGTGAGGGTGCGCGGTGGCGAGTCGGGTGTCGATAACATCGTGGCGGCACGTGCATGCCACTGGGAGATGGAGATGCACATGGAGAGCCAGACCGCCGAATCGCATGCATTGCTGGTCCAACGATTGCTGCTGGGTGGCTGGACAGCGCAGGTGCTCAGGACGGCGGCTCTGCTCGGCCTGGCGGATCAGCTGGCCTCCGGCGTGAAGAGCCTCGACGAGCTCGCTGTTGCAACGGGGACGGAACCTGCCGCGATGGCCCGCTTTCTGCGGGCATGCGTTCTGCTCGGGCTCTGCGCTGACCGGGGAGCGCACTTCGAGCTGGCACCGGCAGGTGATGCGCTGCGTTCGGACGTCCCGGGCTCGCTGCGCCCGGCGGCTCTGCTGTTGACCGCTCCATGGGTTCAACATGCTTGGGAGACCCTGCCTGAAGCGGTGAGGACCGGAAGACCGACGTTCTCAACCGCGCATGGCACCGACTTCTGGAGCTACCTGGCCGGCCATCCGCGGGATCAGGCTGACTTTGACCAGGCGATGGCCGCCGGGTCCATCGAGCGCGCCCGTGCTGTTCTTGCCACGTGCACCTTCGACGGACTTGAGACCATTGTCGATGTCGGAGGTGGCACCGGAAGCTTTCTCGCTGAGTTGTTGGCTGCAGTGCCCCATATTCGAGGCGTCCTGGCCGATCGAGCGGAGGT
>DASUPQ010000002.1 GCA_036280995.1 Actinomycetota bacterium
GATCTGTTGGAGGGCGAAGCTGGCCCCCAGGGCGGTGATCAGCGGGGCCAGCCGGGGGGCGTGGCGCAGCGGCCGGTAGGCGAACCGCTCCAGGCTCACCCCGATCAGCGGCGTCACCAAGGTGGCCATCAGCAGCACCACCAGCAGGGCGACCAGCGAGGTGCTGCCCCAGCCGAAGGCGCTCACGCCGAGGTTGAAGGTCCAGAGCCCGATGAACGCCCCCAGCATGAACACCTCACCGTGGGCGAAGTTGATCAGCTGGATGATGCCGTACACCATCGTGTAGCCAAGGGCGATGAGCGCGTAGTAGGAACCCTTGGTCACGCCGTTGGCGAGTTGCTGGACGAACTCGTCCACAGCGCCCTCCCGTCCCACGGCCGCCCCCCCGTGGGCGGTGCCGCGCCGGGCTGCGGCGCGGCACCCACCCTACGGAGCAGGAGGCGCAGCTGGCTCCTAGGTCTCGAACGCTCCCGAGAACTCCGGCGTCCACTCGGTGCCGGTCGCCTTGTAGACGGTCAGCGCCCGGTTGCTGGTGTCGCCGTACTCGTCGAAGGTGTGCTCGCCGGTGACGCCCGCGAAGCCGGAGGTGGCCCCCACGGCCTCGACGATCTGGGGCCGGGCCGCCTCAACGCTCTCGGCGTTGGGGAGGACCTTGGCCAGGCCCTGGATGATGATGTTGGCCGCGTCGAAGGACTGGGCGCCGTAGGCGCTGTAGCTCTCCTTGAAGCCGGCCGCCTCGTAGTCCTTGACGAACTGCTGGGCGCTCTCGAGCTCGGAGACCGGCTCGCCGATCGAGGTCGCGAGGGTGCCCTCGGCCTTGTCACCGGCGCCCTTGAAGAAGTCGGCGGAGTAGATGCCGTCGCCGCCCATCAGGGGGCCCTTGAAGCCGCGCTCCTTGAGCTGGGCGGCCAGGGGGCCGGCGGCCGGGTACTCGCCGCCGTAGTAGACCACGTCGGCGTCGGTGCCGATGACCTGGGTCACGACGGCGCCGAAGTCACGGTCGTTCTCGTTGACGGTCTCGGTGCCGGCGATGGTGCCGCCCTTCTCCTCGAACCGCTGGGAGAAGGTCTGGGCCAGGCCCTGGCCGTAGGTCTTCTTGTCGTGGATGACGAAGGCGGACTTGAAGCCGCCCTCGCCCAGGGCGTAGTCGGCCGCGAACGGGCCCTGGAAGGTGTCGGTGGTGGCCACCCGCATGTAGGTCGGCCAGATGCGCTTGGGGGCGTCGTCCGGCTTGGGCCCGCGGGTCAGGGTCGGGTTGGTGTTGGCCGGCGACACCTGGGTGATGTTCGCCTTGGCCAGCACCGGCGCCACCGACTGGGCGACGCTCGAGTTCAGCGTGCCCACGACGGCCGCGACCTGCGGGTCGGAGGCCAGCTTGTTGGCCGCGTTGGCCCCGGTGGCGGGGTCGGCGGCGTCGTCCTCGGCGGCGAGGACCAGCTCGTAGCCGGATACGGTGCCCTTCTCGTTGGCCTGGCGGATGGCCAGGTCGACCGAGTTCTTGATGCCGAGCCCCAGCTCCGAGAGGTTCCCCGTCAGCGGCGCGACGACGCCGATCTTGACGGTCTTCGTCTCCTCGGCGGCGTCGCCGCCGCCGCTGTCGCGGCTGCAGCCGGCGACAACCAGGAGCAGCGCTCCGAGCACGGTGACCGACTGAAGGACTCTGCCCTTCAAGGTCATGTTCCTTCCTCCTGTCGCGAGCCCCGTTGGTTCTGGCGCCGACGACGGCCGGGGCTGCCGCTCGAGACGCACGATGACTCGCGACCCCAGCCACCGTCCGAGGGACGTCCCACCTAGGCTTCGGGCCAGGTCGCGACCGGCAAGACTCTACCGCAACAAGGGGCAGAGAGACACGCAGCGCCACCACGATGCGGCAGCTGGTTGTTCGCGGCGCCAAGCGGCGTTCTGGCTGGCGCCGCGACCAGCCTTTGACCGTGTTCCGACGCTTCTGGCCGTGACGGATCGGCACGACGACCTCCCCGTCACGGCCAGAACGTCTCTGGCGCGCTACGACGCGACAGGACCAGGCCCGCCTCCGCCGTCACCCTCGGCGAAGGTGCCCTCGGGACCTGCCGGTGCGGGCAGGTTGAGTGGCGGACCCGGGACCCTCTTGCCCGGAACGCCGTTCACCGACTCCGTCGAGTACGCGAAGGTCAGCATCGCGAAGGCGATGAGGTCACTGTTGACCTCGAGTGCGTGCAGGTTGATGTTCGCGAAGGTGTCGCAGGCCAGGTGGTAGCAGGGGTCGAACTGCTCGCCGGCCGTGCCGCCCCAGATGTCCTCCTGCTCCTCGGTCTTGACCTCCTCCGCGCCGGTGAAGAGGCCGCCGGACGGGATGCCGTTCTCGATGAATGCCTGGTAGTCGCTGCGACCGGAGAACTCGGTGTCGTCGTACGGCTCACCGATCAGGGTGTAGTAGGACTCGTACAGGTCTTCGATGGCCGTCGAGCCCTCCGGGATCGGCACGCCCTCCGGGGCCGGGAAGGTGGACTCGTCCGCGTCGTAGACCATGAAGATGTAGTTGGGCGAGCCCACCATGTCGTAGTTCATGTACAGCGCGATCCGGTCCCGCTCGGCCTGGGACAGCCCGGTCACGTAGTCCGTCGAGCCGAGCAGACCGATCTCCTCGGCCGCCCACCAGGCGAACCGCAGGGTGTTCTCCGGCTTGAGGTTGGCCATCATCAGGGCCGTCTCGAGGAGGGCGGCCGAGCCAGAGCCGTTGTCGTTGATCCCCGGGCCCTCGATGACGCTGTCGAGGTGGGCGCCGGCCATCACGACGTTGTCATCGTTCTTGCCCGGCAGCTCGGCGATCACGTTGAAGTCGGTGCGGACCTCGGGTGGGTCCACCTTGACGAACGCGGTCGAGCCTGGCTGGGACAGCGCGACGCCGTCCGCGAAGCTCGCGCCCACGACGGGGATGTTGTGCGTGATTGTCCCTGTCGTGCCGTCGGGGAGGGTAATGCTGGTCGCGTCCGCGACAATCAGGCCCTCGCGGTCAGGGGTGTCGCCCTGGTTGAAGATGATGACGGCCTCGGCGCCGGCGAGCTCGGCGTTGTGCGCCTTGTCCCCGAAGAAGCAGGTGCCGCGCTGGACCAGGGCGATGTCGGCATCGCCGCTCCAGTCGATGCCCGCGAAGTCGGCCGCCTCGCACCCGCTGGTTGAGGCCCGGGGCGGGGTCAGGTTGATGTCGACCGGGATCACCTGACCTTCGACCGTCCCGGAGCCGCTGCCGGTGAAGACGCCGGTCTCGTAGGTCGCCTGGATCGGCGTGAGCTGGCGCAGCTCGGCCGGGAAGTTGAACTCGAACTCGACCGGGTCGAGCGTCACGTCGTAGCCGGCGTCCTTCAGCAGGCTTGCGACGTACTCGACGCTGTTGTCATAGCCCTCGGTGCCCGCGGCCCGGGTGCCCGGGTAGAACGGGTCGTCGTTGTTGTCGGCGATCTCCTGCAACGCCGCCTGGTGCTCCCGCACCCCGTCCAGGGTCACGCACTCCAGAAGCTTGCGGTAGGTGTTGTTGGTCTGGCGCTCGCACGGATCGGCGGGGGCGGCGAGCGCCGCCGGCACCGGTAACAGGAGTGCCGCCAGCAATGCAAGAACAGCCACCTGCACGACGCGGATGGACATCCGCCTCGATGACCCGGACCGGTTTGTCATCTAGGACCCCCTTGTCCCGCCGGGCGACCTGTGGCTCGACCCGGACGCCTCACGATCCGGGCACCCTATATCAACTGCCTCGTGAGGTCACTAGTCCCGACAAGCCATCAAAAGGTGGTATTCTGACCCGCTTGTGCGCCTCCACGAACCGTCATGGTCGGTTCGGTCGCCCAACCGTTCGCTGGACGTCCCCGGTGAGACGGCCTCAGCTCCCGCCCGGACCTGTTGGTTGTTGACCCACCCGCCGAGGCGGCCTCCACCGCGCCGATATTCCCGCGCCTGGCCACCGACAGGCTCCAGGGGTTGTTCGGCCGCCACTCGATCCCCAGTTGATCGCACGCCCGCCCGAAGATCCCGCGGATGTCCGCCGACACATTGCTGAAGTGGTAGCGCGGGTAGGGCGTCCCGTTCACCCAGTTCAGCACCCGGCACCCGTCTGAGTGGAGCAGGCCGCGGAGCAGGGGACGAGGGTCCTGGTCGACGAGGTCCTGCTGCCAGGGGGCGAGTTCGATCCTGCGTTCGTGCTTGCGCCCGGGTCCGTGCTGCGGGAACAGGCACGGCCAGTGCTTCGAGTACGCGGCTACCTCGGTGCATCCCATCTTCGGGGTACGGCTCACCTTGTTGGGCAGCACCTCAGCCATCGCGGTCTCGCATCGCTGGATCAGCTCGGGACAGGCGTCGGCGCACACGATGCGCAGGCGGAATACCTCCCGCGGATGGGTGGCGATGCATCCGTCGCCGAGGTAGAGGCCCAGAAGGTAGGTGTACGCGCTCTGTGGAAGGCTCAGAGGATCGCCACGGCACACAGCGCAGCTCCGGGCGTTCGGTGAGGGTCGCGTCCGCAGCCGGTCGAAGTCGGGCGTGCGGCCTGTTCGCCAGTCACGGATGGTCCGTCTCGGGATCGCGGTCTCGCGCGCGATCTCGCAGTCGTTCCAGCCCGCTCGAACCAGCTCCAGCACGAAGGCAACTTCCGCTCTGGACCGCACTTCGGTACCCTCCTCGACGGATAGGCCCGAGTGCTGGAATCGGTTTACAGGATCGCCTCAAAAGCGATTGCCCGTAAGGGCGTGCGGGTTCGAGTCCCGCCTCGGGCACCATGTGAGGAACCTAGCGCGTATCGAACTCCCGTTCGAGTAGGTCCGGCCGATCTGTGGACAACGCCCACGGATCGTGGGCGGGCGCCGCTACGATGCCCTTCCGCCTGACGGTCCTTCGGAGGTTCGACCTATGCGCTACCCGCCCGCACGACGGCTCGATCTGGTCGAGGAGCTGCACGGCCACCGGGTCGCCGACCCCTACCGGTGGCTGGAGGACGCCGAGGCCGACGAGACCGAGGCGTGGAGCAAGGCGCAGGACGAGCTGCTGGCCGGGTGGATGGAAGGGCGGCCCGAGCGGGAGGCGGTGCGGGAACGGCTGGAGCGGCTGCTGGGGGCCGGGCTGGTGTCGGTGCCGGCGCTCCGGGGCGACCGGGCGTTCTTCGAGCGGCGGCGGGGCGACCAGCAGCACCCGGTGCTGCTGGTGCGCGAGGCCGACGGGACCGAGCGGGTCCTGATCGACCCGAGCGCCCTGTCCGACGACGACACCATCACCCTCGACGGCTGGGTGCCGTCGTTGGAGGGCGAGCGGCTGGCCTACTTCCTCTCCCAGGGCGGCGACGAGGAGGCGTCGCTGTTCGTCATGGACGTGGCCAGCGGCGAGACGGTCGAGGGCCCGATCGACCGCACCCGCTACTGCCCCCTGGCCTGGCTGCCCGGCGGCGACACCTACTACTACGGGCGCCGGCTGCCCGCCGACGCCGTCCCCGAGGGCGAGGCCGCGTTCCACCGGAGGATCTGGCGCCACCGGGTCGGGGACGACCCCGACGGCGACCAGCTGGTGTTCGGCGGGGGGCGGGAGAAGACCGAGTACCACTCCCTGCGGGTCTCGCTCGACGGCCGCTGGCTGCTGGTCGGGGCGGCGGCCGGGACGGCGCCACGCAACGACCTGTACATCGCCGACCTGGCCGGCGACGGGACCCTGCGCCCGATCCAGGAGGGGGTCGACGCCGAGACCGACGGCCGGGTCGGGACCGACGGCCGCCTCTACCTCCACACCAATCTGGACGCGCCCCGGTTCCGGATCGCCGTCGCCGACCCGGCCCGGCCGGAGCCGGCGGCCTGGCGCGACCTGGTGCCCGAGTCCGGCGACGTGCTCGCGGGCTACGCGCTGACCGACGACGCCCTGGTGGTGGCGTCCAGCCGGCACGCGGTCGGGCGGGTGACGGTGCACGACCGGGAGACCGGCGCCCCACGGACCGAGGTCGGCCTGCCCGGGACCGGGTCGGTGCTGGGCGTCTCCGCCCGCCCCGAGGGGGGTGACGAGGTCTTCGTCGGCTACACCGACTTCACCACCCCGCCGCAGGTCCACCGCTACCAGGTCGCCAAGGGGCGGCTGGAGCTGTGGATGGACGCCCCCGGCCAGGTCGACCTGCTGGCCGGGGTGACCGCCAGGCAGGAGACCTACCGCTCCAAGGACGGCACCGAGGTGCGGCTGTTCCTGCTCCACCGCGACGGGCTGGCCCCGGACGGGGCCCGGCCGACGATCCTGTACGGCTACGGCGGCTTCAACATCTCCCTGACCCCGGCCTGGAGCGCGGTCACGGCCGCCTGGGTCGAGCGGGGCGGCGTGTACGCCATCGCCAACCTCCGCGGGGGCAGCGAGGAGGGCGAGGCCTGGCACCGCGACGGCATGCGGGCCAACAAGCAGCACGTGTTCGACGACTTCGCGGCCGCCGCCGAGCACCTGGTCGCGACCGGCTGGACGTCACCGGAGCGGCTGGCCGTCGCCGGCGGCTCCAACGGCGGGCTGCTGGTCGGGGCCGCCCTCACCCAGCGCCCGGAGCTGTTCGCGGCCGCGGCCTGCAGCGCCCCCCTGCTCGACATGGTCCGCTACGAGCGCTTCGGCCTCGGCGAGACCTGGAACGACGAGTACGGGCGGGCCGACGACCCGACCGAGCTGGGCTGGCTGGTCGGCTACTCCCCGTACCACAAGGTCATCGAGGGGACGGCCTACCCGGCGGTCCTGTTCACCGTCTTCGACTCCGACACCCGGGTCGACCCGCTGCACGCCCGCAAGATGTGCGCCGCCCTCCAGGCCGCGACCACCTCCGACCGCCCGGTCCTGCTCCGCCGCGAACGCCAGGCCGGCCACGGCGCCCGCTCGGTGCGCCGGACCGTCGAGCTCCACGCCGACATCCTGACGTTCCTGGCCGCCCAGGTCGGCCTGGACCTGGGCGGCGACGGCACCGGGTCGAGGTAGCACGCGGCCGCGTCAGGGGCGGGTGGTGTGGACGGCGTCGGCGAGCTCGGTCGTGAGGGCGCGGAGGCCGGGGATTCCGGCGTCGCCGAGGCGGCGGACCAGGGCGGTGCCGACGATGGCGCCGTCGGCGAACCTGGCCACGGCGGCGGCCTGGTCGGGGGTGGAGACGCCGATGCCGGCGCAGACGGGGAGGTCGCTGTGGGCCCGGACCCGGCCGACCAGCTCCTCGATCCCGGCGGCGGGCGACGCCCGCAGGCCGGTCACGCCCAGCGAGGCCTGGGCGTAGACGAAGCCCCGGCTGGCCTGGGCGATCGCGGCCAGGCGGGTGTCGCTGGAGGTCGGGGCGGCCAGGAACACCGGGGCGATCCCGGCGCCGGCGGCCGCCTCGAGCCCGTCGACCGCCTCCTCCGGCGGCAGGTCGGGAACGACCGCCCCGCAGGCCCCGGCGGCGGCCAGCTCGGCCGCGAACCGCTTGGGGCCGCGATGGGCGACCAGGTTGTAGTAGACGAGCAGCACCACGGGGGCGTCGACACTGGCCGTCAGCTCGTTGACCAGGCCGAGGACGTCGTCCAGGCGGGTCCCGGCGTCAAGGGCGGCGGTGACGGCGCGCTGGATCACCGGCCCGTCGATGAGCGGATCCGAGTAGGGCGGGCCGACCTCGAGCACGTCGGCCCCGGCCTCGGCCATGGTCCGGAACGCCGCCAGCGACCCGTCCAGGTCCGGATAGCCCGCGACCCCGTAGGCGACCAGCGCCGCCCGCCCCTCCCGGCGTAGCCCGTCCAGCCGCCCCTCCAGCCGCTCCACCGGCGCCGGCGGGCCGGCCACGACCCGCGGCCGGGTCCCGGGATCAGGCATCGGCGGGGCCCGGGGCGGTCTCGGCGTCGAACAGCAGGCTGGTGACGGTCTCGACGTCCTTGTCGCCGCGGCCGGAGAGGTTGAGGACGACCAGGGAACCGGGGGCGACCCGGCCGTCGTGGGCGGCCTGGGCGAGCCAGCCGACGGCGTGGGCCGGCTCCAGGGCGGGGAGCAGCCCCTCGGTGCGGGCGAGGAGGCGGAAGCCGTCGAGGGCGAGGGTGTCGGGGGCCTGCTCGTAGGCGACCCGTCCGGCGTCCTTCCAGAAGGCGTGCTCGGGGCCGACGCCCGGGTAGTCGAGGCCGGCCGAGACCGAGTGCGTGGGGAGGACCTGGCCGTCGGGGTCCTGGAGGACGTAGGAGCGGGCGCCATGGAGGATCCCGGCCTCGCCCAGGCCGAGGGAGGCGCCGTGATCGCCCGGCCGCGGCCCGCGGCCGCCGGCCTCGACCCCGACCAGCCGGACCGGCTCGTCGTCGACGAAGGCGGCGAACAGGCCGGCGGCGTTCGACCCGCCGCCGACGCAGGCCACGGCCAGGTCGGGCAGCCGGCCCTCGGCGGCCAGGATCTGGGCGCGGGCCTCGTCGCCGATGACCCGCTGGAACTCCCGGACCATGAGCGGGAAGGGGTGGGGGCCGACCACCGACCCGATGGCGTAGTGGGTGGAGCCGACCGACTCGACCCAGTCCCGCAGCGCCTCGTTGATGGCGTCCTTCAGGGTCGCGGTGCCGGTGGCCACCGGCCGCACCTCGGTGCCGAGGAGCCGCATGCGCACGACGTTGAGGTGCTGGCGGCGGGTGTCCTCCTCGCCCATGTAGACGACGCACTCCTGGCCGAGGAGGGCGGCCACGGTCGCGGTGGCCACGCCGTGCTGGCCGGCGCCGGTCTCGGCGATCACCCGGGGCTTGCCCATCCTGCGGGTCAGCAGGTGCTGGCCGAGGGAGTTGTTGAGCTTGTGGGCGCCGGTGTGGAGCAGGTCCTCGCGCTTGAGCCACACCCGCAGCCCCAGCTCCTCCGACAGCCGCCGGGCACAGAACAGCGGGGTCGGGCGGCCGGCGTAGTCGCGCCGCAGCGCGTCCAGCTCGGCGTTGAAGGCGGGGTCGGCGACGGCGTCCTCGAACGCGTCGGTGAGCTGGTCGAGGGCGGCCATCAGCACCTCGGGCACGAACCGCCCGCCCCAGCCCCCGAAGTGCCCCAGCGGGTCGGGCCGGTGCGCCACCCGGGACCGCTCGGCCTCGGCCACCCCGGCCGCCCGCGCCCCCGCGGCCGCCCCCGGACCGTCGTCCCTGCCGGCTGGGCCGTTGTCAGACATCCAGGAGGTTCCCTGACAGGTGGTCCTCGTAGGCCTTGAGGTCGAAGTGGCCGTGGCCGCAGAGGTTGAAGACGATCGTCTCCGACCGGTCCTCCTCCTTGCAGCGCAGGGCCTCGTCGATCACGGCCCGGATGGCGTGGGCCGGCTCGGGGGCGGGGAGGATGCCCTCGGTCCGGGCGAACTGCACGGCCGCCTCGAAGACCTTGGACTGCGGGTAGGCGACGGCCTCGATGTGGTCCTCCTTGCGCAGCAGCGACACCAGCGGCGAGTCGCCGTGGTAGCGCAGCCCGCCGGCGTGGATCGGGGCCGGGATGAAGTCGGCCCCGAGGGTGTACATGGGCATCAGCGGGGTCATGCCGGCCTGGTCGCCGAGGTCGTAGTCGAAGCGGCCCTCGGTCAGGGTCGGGGCGGCGGTCGGCTCGACCGCGACCACCCTGGTGGTCCGGCGGCCGGCCAGCTTCTCGGCCAGCAGCGGGAAGGTGAACCCGCCGAAGTTGGACCCGCCGCCCACGCAGGCGACCAGCACGTCGGGCTCGACCCCGGCCCGCTCGAGCTGGGTCTTCAGCTCCAGCCCGATGACGGTCTGGTGGAGCAGGACGTGGTTGAGCACGCTGCCCAGCGAGTAGTGGGTGTCGTCGCGGGTGGCGGCGTCCTCGACGGCCTCGGAGATGGCGATGCCGAGCGAGCCGGGCGAGTCCGGGTCCTGGCCGAGCACGGCCCGGCCGGCGTTGGTCTCCGGCGACGGCGACGGGGTGACGCTGGCGCCCCAGGTCTCCATGATCGAGCGCCGGTACGGCTTGCCGTCGTAGGAGGCCCGGACCATGTACACCTTGCACTCGAGGCCGAAGCGGGCGCAGGCGAAGGCGAGGGCGCTCCCCCACTGGCCGGCCCCGGTCTCGGTGCTGAGCCGGGTGATGCCCTCCTCCTTGTTGTAGAACGCCTGCGGGACGGCGGTGTTGGGCTTGTGGGAGCCGGCCGGCGACCCGCCCTCGTACTTGTAGTAGATGCGGGCCGGGGTATAGAGGGCCCGCTCCAGGTCCAGGGCGCGGATCAGCGGGGTCGGCCGCCACAGCTTGTAGGTGTCGAGCACCGGGCCGGGGATGTCGACCCACTCGTCGGTGGAGACCTCCTGGCCGATCAGGGCCATCGGGAACAGCGGGGCCAGCGCGTCCGGGCCGACCGGCTCGCGGGTCTGCGGGTGCAGGTAGGGGTCGGGCTTGGTCGGCATGGAGGGGACGATGTTGAACCAGGCGGTCGGCAGCTCGTCCTCGCCGAGCAGGATCTTGCGGGCCTCAGCCATGGGCTCCTCCAGTTCGGGTCGTGACGGCGAGCAGGTCTTGGACGGCGGCCGCCGGGTCCTGGGCCCGGACGAGGGTCTCCCCGACCAGGACGGCGTCGGCGCCGGCGTCGGCGGCCGCCTGGACGCCGGCCCGGTCGCGGATGCCGCTCTCGGCGACCAGGACGGTCCCGCCGGGCACGGCCTGGCGGATGGCGGCGAAGCGGCCCGGGTCGACCTCGAGGGTGGCCAGGTCGCGGGCGTTCACCCCGACCAGGGTGGCGCCGGCGTCGGCGGCCGCCGACGCCTCGGCCACGGTGTGGACCTCGACCAGGGCGTCCAGGCCGGCCGTGGCGGCCTCGTCCAGCAGGGCCCGGAGGGTGGGCGGGTCGAGGGCGGCGACGATCAGCAGGACGGCGTCGGCCCCCCAGGCCCGCGCCTCCCAGACCTGGTAGGTGGTGGTGACGAAGTCCTTGCGGAGCACCGGGAGGTCGACCGCCGCCCGCACCGCCAGCAGGTCGTCGGGGCTGCCGGCGAAGTGGCGGGGCTCGGTGAGGACGCTGACCGCCGACGCCCCGCCGTCGGCGTAGGCGGCGGCCAGGGCGGACGGGTCGAGGTCGATCCGGATGTCCCCCCTGGAGGGCGAGCGGCGCTTCACCTCGGCGATCACCCGGGGCCCGACGGGTCCGCGCCGGACCGCCTCCCGCAGCCCGCGGGCGGGCGGCAGGTCGGCCGCGACCGCCCGCAACGCGGCAAGGGGCAGCCGCTCAGCCCGGCGCTCGGCGTCCGACCTGGCGTCGGCCGCCGCCCGGGCCAGGAACGAACCGGTCGAGGTCACAGCGGACGATTCTAGCCGTTCCGCCCTCCGGCCCGGTCGGGGAGGATGGTGGGTCCGCCCCG
The DNA here is from genome assembly GCA_036280995.1 of Actinomycetota bacterium. Classification (NCBI taxonomy): domain Bacteria; kingdom Bacillati; phylum Actinomycetota; species Actinomycetota bacterium. Next base: position 11,286 of record DASUPQ010000002.1, read on the forward strand.
GGCCCCGACCCGGGCGGACCTTTGGACAGCCGCGGGCCCCCCGCCCTGTGGACAGCCGC
>DASUPQ010000003.1 GCA_036280995.1 Actinomycetota bacterium
GCGCGGCAGCCGCTGGGCGGCGGCGGTCTCGACGTCGGACGACCACAGGACGCCGACCCCGAACAGGGCCGTGGCCATGCCCAGCTCGGCCGGGGAGGCGCCGAAGGTCGGCCGCCGGGTCTCGGCCCGCAGCCGCCGCAGGGTGCGCCGGCCGAGCTCGGTGGCGTGGGGCACCCGCAGGCAGAGCACGGCCGCGACGGCCACGGTGACGGCCAGCAGGACCACCAGGAACCCGACCGGGCGGCCGTTGGCCGACCCGGCGGCCGCCCGGGCCACGCCCAGGGCCAGCAGCGGCACGAACCACAGGGCCGTGGCCCCGGTAGCGGTTGCGCTGCTCGGGCGTTGGCACCAGGCCGCCGCGGCGCAGCCGCTCACGGACCGCGGCCACCGCCGGCGACCGCCCGAGTGCGGCCCGCACGTCGCCGAGGGGCCGGCTCGGCTGGCCGGCGACCAGCTCGTAGGTGGCCCACTCGACCGGGTGGACCCCGGCCTCCGGAGCGTTCCGGGCGGTCAGCCGGACCTGGCCGCGGCGGCGGATGCCGGTGGCCGGCCGGCCGCCCCGGAGCAGGCCGGAGACGGCGGTGGTGGCGACCAGCCCGCTGCCGCCGTTGAGGTAGGCGGCCCCGTACGGGTCGAGGCGGGCCGGGGCGACCGCCCCCTCGCCCGGCCCGGCCAGGGCCCGCCTCCCGGCCACGACCGCCACCAGCACCGTGCCCGCGGGCAGGACCACGTACAGGAGCAGGAACCGGGGACCGCTGATGCCCCATGTGTCCATCTGGCGACCTCCCGGCCGCTCCGCTGGTCATCCCTGCCAGCGTGTCCGTTGCCGTCACGGCGAGTATCGGGCCGCCCGGGGCCGCCGCCCAGCCTCCCGGACAAGTTGTTACCGCCCGGTAACCCACCCTTCACGCCACCAGCCTGCCACCATTGGCCGGCATGTCGACGACCCGAGGAGCAGCGATGCCCGACCGCTACGCCGCCTACCCGAGCCTGGAGACGGAACGGCCCGCCGACGGGGTCCTGCGGGTGGTGATGCGCGCCCCCGGACGCCTCAATGCGGCCGGCCCCCAGATGCACCGCGACCTGGCCGGCATCTGGACCGAGATCGACCGCGACCCCGAGGTGCGCGCCGTGGTCGTCCGCGGGGCCGGGGACGCCTTCTCGGCCGGCGGCGACCTCGACCTGGTGGCCGACATGGCCGACGACTTCGAGCTCCGGGTGCGCGTGCTCCGCGAGGCCCGCGACCTGGTCTACAACCTGCTCAACTGCTCCAAGCCGGTGGTCTCGGCCATGGCCGGGCCGGCCGTCGGGGCCGGGCTGGTCATCGGCCTGCTGGCCGACGTGTCGATCGCCGCCCGCTCGGCCCGGATCATCGACGGCCACACCCGACTCGGGCTGGCCGCCGGCGACCACGCCGCCATCGTCTGGCCGCTGCTCTGCGGCATGGCCAAGGCCAAGTACCACCTCCTGCTGTGCGAGCCGGTATCGGGTGAGGAGGCCGAGCGGATCGGGCTGGTGTCGCGCTGCGTAGACGACGCCGAGCTGCACGACGTCGCCCTCGAGGTGGCGGTCCGGCTGGCCGGCGGCTCCCAGAGCGCCATCCGCTGGACCAAATACACCCTCAACAACTGGCTGCGCCTGGCCGGGCCGACCTTCGACGCCTCCCTGGCCCTCGAGTTCGTGGGCTTCGGCGGCCCGGACGTGCGCGAGGGGGTGGCCTCGTTCCGGGAGAAGCGCCCGCCCCGCTTCACCGGCCCGGCCTCCGAGTAAGGCCCGGCCGACCACCACGCCGCCTCGCTGACCACCGGCGGCGGCGGCGGGGGGACCTAGCCCCGGCCCGGCTGCACCAGGCCGACCTCGTAGGCGAGGATCACGGCCTGGATGCGGTCGCGCAGGCCCAGCTTGGCCAGCACGTTCCCGACGTGGGTCTTGACGGTGTGCTCGCTCACGAACAGCGAGGTGGCCATCTCGGCGTTGGACAGCCCTCTGGCCATCAGCTCGAGGGCCTCCCGCTCGCGGGCGGTCAGGGCGGCCAGGGCGGCCGGGTCGGGGTCGGCCCCGGCCGGCCGGCGGGCGAACTCCTCGATCAGGCGGCGGGTGACGCGGGGGGCGAGCAGCGCCTCGCCCCCCGCGACCACCCGGACGGCCGCCACCAGGTCCTCGCGGGGCAGGTCCTTGAGCAGGAACCCGCTGGCCCCGGCCCGCAGGGCCTCGAACACGTACTCGTCCAGGTCGAAGGTGGTCAGGATCAGCACCCGGACCGGGTCGGCCGTCCCCGGGCCGGCCAGGCGGCGGGTCGCCTCCAGCCCGTCCAGGCGGGGCATGCGGATGTCCATCAGGACCACGTCGGGCCGCAGCCGCCGGGCCGCCTCGACCGCGTCCAGGCCGTCGGCGGCCTCCCCGACCACCTCGATGTCCGGCTGGGCCTCCAGGATCATCCGGAACCCGGCCCGGACCAGCCCCTGGTCGTCCACGACCAGGACCTTCGTTGGCTCGGTCACGGGGCCGGATCCCCGATCGGGAGCCGCGCCAGCACGGTGAAGCCGCCGGCCCCCGCGGGGCCGGCGTGCAGCTCGCCGCCGAAGAGCGCCGCCCGCTCCTTCATGCCCAGCAGGCCGCGGCCCTGCGCGCCCTGGGACCGGCCCACGGGCGGCGACCCGTTGCTCCGGCCTTCGTCTGTGACCTGGAGCTCCAGGTCGTGCTCCCCGTAACGGACGACGACCCGGGCCCGGCCGGCTCCCCCATGCCGCAACGCGTTGGTCAACGCCTCCTGGACGATCCGGTAGGCGGACAGGTCGACCCCGGCCGGCAGCGGCGCCTCGGGGCCCTCGACCACCAGCTCGACCCGGAGCCCGGCCCGCCCGACCTGCTCGACCAGGGACGGCACCTGGGCCAGGCCGGGCTGGGGGGCGAGGCTGGGCGCGGCGTCGCCGTCCCCGTCGCCGCGCAGCACCCCGAGGAGCCGGCGCATCTCGACCAGGGCGTGGCGGCCGGTGGCGGCGATCGCCTCGAACGCGCCGGCGGCCCGGGCCGGGTCGCGCTCCACCACCACCGGGCCGGCCTCGGCCTGCACCACCATCATGCTGACGTGGTGGGCGACCACGTCGTGCAGCTCGCGGGCGATGCGGGCCCGCTCGGTGGCCACCGCCCGGCGGGCCTCCTCGGCCCGCTCCCGCTCCAGCCGCACGGCCCGCTCCTGGAGCTCGGCGGCCAGCGCCCGCTGCACCCGGGCCCGGTCGCCGAGCACCCAGGCGCCGGCCAGGCTGAGCGAGACGAAGGCGGCGTCGACCACGTCGGCGTCGGCCCTGGGCAGGCTCATCACGACCACCACGACCACGACCGCCACCCCGCCGGCGAGCAGGGCGGCTCGCCGGCTCCCCCAGGCGGCCACCGAGTACATGCCGACCACCCCGCCGATGGCGATCGGCATGGCCAGGTCGGGGTAGTGGGCGAACCCGTAGGCGGCGGTGGCCATGCCGGTGACCAGACTGACGGCCAGCGGGTGGCGCCGCCGCCACACCAGCGGCACGGTCGTGGCCAGCACCAGCCAGGCGGCCAGGCCCCCGGGGTCGCAGTCGGCGTCGCACTCGTCCCAGGTGAAGGCGAGCGCGACCATCGACACCACCGTCAGCAGCCCGGCCAGGAGCCCGTCGGCCACCAGGGGGCGGGCCCGCAGCCAGCGCATGATGTGCTCGAGCATGGCGTCAGCATGCCCCAGCGGAGGGGTGGCCGCCTCCCCCCAGAGGGGGAGTTACGAGCCGCCCCGGCCCAGCGCGGCCAGGTCCGGGGGGGCGGGAACGGGCCGGGGGTCGGGCCAGCGCAGGGCCGCCCGGTCGATCGCCCGGGCCACCTGCCTGGGCTCGCCCCCGTTCACGTCCACCAGCCAGAGGTCGAACGGCTCGTCGCAGCCGCCCTCGGCCACCAGCACCTGGCGGGTGTCGAGCCAGCCGACGGCGCTGGTGGGCCGGGACGCCGACGGCAGCAGCGGCCGCCCCGGGCCGCCGTCGAGGCCCGACAGGTCGGCCCGGCGGTCGCCGCAGCCGCTGCCGGTGTCGACGGCGAGCTGGGTGGCGGCCGGGTCGCGCCGCCCGACGATGGCCAGGATGTTGCGGTCGCCCGTCCAGGCCGGGTCCAGGCGGCGGCGCTCGGCCAAGGAGAAGACCTCGAGCCGGCGCGGGCCGCCGGAGGTCCGGGCGCCGTAGTAGAGGGCCTTGCCGCCGGCCGCGAAGGCCAGCGGTCCCAGCCGGGCCTTGGTGGGGCCGACCAGCCTGACCGCGCCCGTGCCGGCGTTGCTGGCCATCCAGATCTCGGAGGCGCCGTCGCGCCGGATCACGAAGGCCAGGGCCTCCCCGGACGGGTGGCCGGCCACCGCCTGGTAGGTCGGGCCCCGCAGCGGGGTCAGCTCCTGCAGGTCGATCGAGCCGAGGGCGGCCGCGGCCAGGTTGAGCCCGCCCGGCATGACGAAGGCGAGCGCGTTGCCGTTGGCCCCCAGCCAGGCCAGGGAGTCGGTCTCGATGCCGCGGGGCGGCCGCCACACCGGCGCCCCGACCCCGCGCACCTCCAGCCCGTCCAGCACCACCCGGTCACCCCGCGGCCCCCACAGGAACGGCCCCGGCCGGCGCACCTCGAACAGGCACCACAGGCGGCGGCCGTCGGCGGTGGCCACCCAGGCCCGGCCCCCGGCCACGAAGGCCACCGGCGCGTTGGTGGGGGAGGGGGTGGCGCCGGCGCAGCCGTCGGGGAGGGCCCCGGCCGCGGTGGCCGCCACCGTGGTGCCGGGCGCGGCCGGCAGGGTGGCGCCCTGCTCGGAGCACGCCACCGCGAGCACGGCCAGGGCGGCAAGCAGCAGGCGGGCCCAGCTCGACCGCACGGGCATGGTCAACCTATCTCTCCCCAGTCCCGGCAACTGGCGGTTGCACGCATGATCCCACCATGCGGGCAGCGGCGCGAACCAGGCCGGTACCATCCCCGCATGGACCTTGACCTGCTGCGCAGCGCCGTCGGCTGGCGGAACGGCCGGCTGGAGATCGTCGACCAGACGCGGCTCCCCGAGCGGCTGGCCACCCTCGAGCTGACGACCGTCGCCGAGGTGGTGGACGCGCTGCGGCGCCTGGCCGTCCGGGGGGCGCCGGCGATCGGGGTGGCGGGCGCGTTCGGGGTGGTGCTCGGCCTGGACGAGGCCGGCCCGCCCCGGCCCGGTCCGGAGGGGCTGGCCGCCGCCCGGGACGAGCTGGAGCGGGTGGCGGCCACCCTGGAGGGGGCCCGCCCGACCGCGGTCAACCTGCGCTGGGCCGTCCGCCGGGTGGCCGGCGCCGCCGCCGGGGCCGCCGACGCGGCCGAGCTGCGCCGGCTCGCCCTGGCCGAGGCCATGGCCGTGCTCTCCGAGGACCGGGCCGCGTGCGCGCGGATGGCCGAGGCCGGCCGGGCCGAGCTGGCCGGCCGCCACCGGCTGCTCACCCACTGCAACACCGGGCGTCTGGCCACCGCCGGGGTCGGCACCGCTCTCGGGGTCGTCTACGCCAAGGCGGCGGCGGGCGAGCCGGTGCGGGTCCTCGCCTCCGAGACCCGCCCGCTGCTCCAGGGAGCCCGGCTCACGGCCTGGGAGCTGGTCAACGCCGGCATCCCGGTGACCGTGGTGGCCGACACCGCCGCCGGCGCAGCCATGGCCGGCGGCCTGGTCGACGCCGTGCTGGTCGGCTGCGACCGGGTGGCCGCCAACGGCGACACCGCCAACAAGATCGGCACCTACGCCCTGGCCGTGCTCGCCGGGGCCAACCGCATCCCCTTCTACGTGGTCGGGCCGCTGTCGTCCTTTGATCCCGGGGCCGCCGACGGCGCCGCCATCGAGATCGAGCAGCGCCCGGCGGCCGAGGTCGCCACCCTGGCCGGCCGGCAGGTCGCCCCCGAGGCGGCCGGCGTCTGGAACCCGGCCTTCGACGTCACCCCGGCCGCCCTGGTCACCGCCTTCATCACCGACGCCGGGGTGCTGCGGCCGCCGTTCGGGGCGTCGATCGCGGCCGCCCTGGCCGGCCGGTGAGCTAGCCGATGATGGTGTTGGCCCGCAGCCAGCCCGAGGCGGCGTCGGCGGGCGGCCGGCCGTCGGCGACCTCGAGGTTGAGCCTGGTCAGCTCGGCCGTGGTGAGCTGGGCGCTGACGGCGTTGATCAGCCGCACCATCGACGGGCCGTAGGCGTCGACCACCTCGCGCCGGATCACCGGGACCACGTTGTCGGCCGGCTGGAGCTGCTTGTCGTCCTCCAGCTGGACCAGGTCGCTGCCGATCTTGGCCAGGTTGGGGTTGGTGGTGTCGAGCATGCCGACGTCGATCTCGCCCGTGTCCAGGGCCAGCGCCGTGGTCGGCCGCGACGCCATCGCCTCGAAGCGGGCGAAGTGGAGCTTGTAGAGGTCCTGGAGGCCCTTGAGGCAGAGGGGGCGCTGCGGGCACTCGGGCGGCCCGCCGAACACGAGCCGGCTGGCCAGCGGGGCCAGGTCGCTGAGCTTCTCCAGGCCGTGCCGGCGGGCCAGGTCGCCGGTGACCACGAACCCGTTGCGGTCCTCGGCCGGGGCGTAGGCGAGCACGCTGACCCCGCGGGGCCCGAACACCTGCTCCAGGCGGGCGTGGGTCAGGCCGGGGTCGGCGGTGGCCACCCGGTCGCGGTCGTTGAGGAAGTTCAGGGCCGACCCCAGGTACTCGGGCACCATGTCGACCTTGCCCTGCTGGAGGGCGGGCGCGACCACCTCGCGGGCGCCCAGCTGCACCACCAGCTCGACCGGGAAGCCCTGCTGGCGCAGGGCCTGGCCGTACAGCTCGCCGAGGAGCTCGCTCTCGGGGAAGTCGAAGGAGGCGAGCTGGATGACAGGCCGCCGTGGGTCCTCCGGCGGCGGTGGGTCCGGCGCCCGGTCGCAGCCGGCGATCAGCAGGACGAGGACCACGAGCCCGACCAGCCCGACCGGCGAGCTCGCCGGTCGGGGTCTGTTGGCCGTCGGCCGGAGGCCGACTCCACGCCGTCGCCGGCCGCAGGCCATTCCCCTCTCCTGTTGCAGGGTGTTCTCTCAGGTTACCCTCCTGTGCATGGAACCGACGGCGAGGCGGCCGCCCCTGGGCGTTGGCGAGCCGGCGGTGCCCAGCCGGCCCCAGCGGGTGTCGCGCGCTGGGCGGCGCCGGCGACCCTCGGGCGAGGCCCCGCCGCTGCCGCGGACCCTGAACCGCAGCGGGCGGCTGTGGCTGACCGGCGCCGGCGCCGTGCTCGTGCTGTGGGCCGGGGTGGTCGCCAACGAGCGGACGGCCGTGCGCCTCCTGGAGCTCGACCACGCCGTGGTCGCATGGTTCGCCGGGATGCGCACCGAAGTGGTCACCGACGTCATGATGGCCCTGCACGCGCTCGGCTCGCGCTGGACCAGCCGGGTCCTGTTCTGGTCGACGGTGGCGGCCCTGATCGTCCTGCGCCGCTTCCGGCACCTGTTCGTGTTCCTCGGCGCCACCCTGGCCGTGACCGCCCTGACCGGCCTGTTCTCCTTCCTGTACGTGTGGCCGCGCCCGCTCGGCGTCGAGATCCTCGGCGACTGGAGCGGCTACGCCAACCCCTCGCGCCCGGTCGCCGCCCTGACCGCGCTGCTGATGGGCATGCTGTACTCGCTGGCCCCGGCCGGGCGGCTGCGCCAGCTGGGCAAGCTGGGCGTGGCCGCGCTGGTTGCGGGGCTGTCGGTGGCGCTGATCTACCTGGCCGTGAACTCGCCCAGTGACGTGCTCATCGCCGTCGTCCTGGGGGTCACCGTGCCCCTGGTCGCGTTCCGTATGATCACCCCCAACGAGGTGTTCCCGGTCACCTACCATCGGGGCCAGACGGCCCATCTGGATGTCGGTGGCCGCCGTGGCCAGGCCATCCACCAGGCCCTGGAGGACCAGCTGGGTGTCCAGGTGGCCGAGATCAAGCCGTTCGGGCTGTCGGGGTCGGCCGGCTCGACCCCGCTGCGGGTCAAGATCAAGGGCGATCCGGAGACCTGGCTGTTCGCCAAGCTGTACGCCGGCAGCCATCTGCGTTCGGACCGCTGGTACAAGCTGGGCCGGACCTTGCTGTATGGGCGGCTGGAGGACGAGAAGCCGTTCAACACCGTGCGCCGGCTGGTCCAGCAGGAGGACTATGCCCTGCGGCTGATGCATGGGGCTGGGGTGCGTAGTCCCGAGCCCTTCGGGATCGTGGAGATCACGCCCGAGCGGGAGTACCTGGTCGTGACCGAGTTCTTCGCCGATGCCAAGGAGCTTGGTGACCTGGCCGAGGTCGATGAGGGGATCATCGATGATGGGCTGCGGATCATCCGCCGGCTGTGGGACGCCGGCCTGGCCCATCGTGACATCAAGCCGGCCAACCTGCTGGTCCGCGACGGCCGGGTCCATCTGATCGATGTGTTCTTTGCCGAGGTCCGGCCCAGCCCTTGGCGGCAGGCGGTCGATCTGGCCAACATGTTGTTGGTCCTGGCCACCCGGTCCAGTCCTGAGCTGGTCTACCGGCGGGCTCGGCTGGTGTTCAACGACGACGAGATCGCTGAGGCCTTCGCCGCCACCAGCGGGATCACCATGCCCTCCCAGCTGC
>DASUPQ010000004.1 GCA_036280995.1 Actinomycetota bacterium
CCGCAGGACGTGCAGCACGTGGCGCAGGTTGGTCCGGGCCTGGGACTCGCTCGAGTCGGGCCACAGGAGGAAGGCCAGGCGCTGGCGGGGCTGGGGCGTATCGCGGTGGAGCAGCAGGTAGGCGAGCAGCGACTCGGGCCGAGCCGAGCAGCGGCAGCGGCTCCTCGCCGAGGCGCAGGTCGAGCTCGCCGAGGAGCCGGATGCGCAGCGTGGCCGGTGCCATGGGACCGCCCGGAGCTCAGGATCGGGGGCGGAGCAGGCAGAACTCGTTGCCCTCGGGGTCGCGCAGGACCTGCCAGCCGCCGCCGTCGTAGACGTCGTCGGCCCGGGTCGCGTCGATGGCCAGCCCGCCCAGGGTGTGCAGGGTGGCGCCGTCGTCGTCGACCTCGACCGAGCCGCCGAGCAGGCGGCGCCACCAGCCGGCCAGCGCCGCCGGCGCGGCGCAGTCCACGGCCAGCGCGGCGATCCCCACGACGGCCGGTGCCTCGTCGCTCACGCGATGCTCACCTCGTTGCTCCGTTGGTCGTCCCGATCACCCTACCGCCACGGGCCCGTCCCGTTCCTCGGTGCATACCAGCGCCCAGGGGCGGTCGGCGACGCGGGTGAGGACGACCACGGCGTGGGCGTCGCCGCGCAGGCGCAGGCGGGTGGTGAGGTCGGCGGCGTCCACGGCGGAGCCGCGCTTGCGGACCTCGACCGCGCCGACGCCGCGCTCGCGCAGCACCCCGCGCAGGCGCTTGAGGCTCCAGGGGAGGGAGGCGTCGACCCGCAGGAGCCGGCCGAAGGGGCTGCGCAGGGGCTTGTCGGCGGAGAGGAAGGCGATCCGCGGGTCGAGCTTCCAGGCGTCGCCGAGGTCGCGGGCCAGCTCCTCGACCAGCCCGGCCCGGGTCACGGCCGGGTTCGGGTCGAGCAGGAAGGCGCCCGGTGGGCCGCAGCGCACCGGCGGCCCGGAGGGGTCCGGGGAACCCCAAGGGGGTGCCCCGGTGGATCGGGAGGGGTCCGGGGAACCCCAAGGGGGTGCCCCGGTGGATCGGGGCGCGGCGGCCAGGCTGTGGGGACCGGGGAACACGGTGGCGCGGCGGGTGGTGGTGGCCAGCGACGGCGACCACAGGACGGCCTCCTTGAGCTCGCGGCGGTCGGCCAGCAGCTCCACCTCCCAGCCGGCCGGGACCAGGCCGAGGGGGAGGCCGGGGGCGGCCTTGATCCCCACCCCGGCGACCCGGTCCCCCAGCCCCAGGCACCAGGCCAGCGGGGGCCGGCTCTCCCCCGCCGGCAGGCGCCGGCCGCCGGCCCGCCGCGCCGGGTCGACGAACACCGCCAGGGACCGCCCCGGGCGCAGGTCGCGCACGTCGGCCAGGGCGGCCGCGACCTCCCCGGCCCCGTGCACCCGGGCGTTCTCCCGGGCCATGCGCAGGTGCACCGGGTCGAGGTCGACGGCCAGGGCGTCCCGGCCGGGGGCGAGCGCGCACAGGTCCCCCCCGATCCCGCAGCACAGGTCGGCCACCACCGGGAACCCGGCGTAGCGGGCCGCCCGGTACCGGGCCAGCGGCTCGGCCGACGCCTGCTCCAGCCCGTCGCGGGTGAACCACATCGCCCGCGCCGCGGAGAACTTGGCCGCCGCCCTGGCCCGCAGCTCGTGCTGGGCGAGGGCCGCCGCCACCAGCTCGGCCGGATGCTCCCCCCGCAGCCGGGTCCCGACGGCCAGCGCGGCGCCGGGTCCGAGCGCCCCCTCCGGCAGGCTGTCCAGCACCGCCCGCCCCTCGTCGGACAGCAGCCGGTCGAGCACGGCGCCCGGGTCGGCGCCGGGCCCCGGGCTAGACGACGGTCTCACCGACCTCGCCCGGGTCGAGCTCGACCGGGTGGCCGTCGACCAGGCGGACGACCCGGTCGCAGAGGGCGACGACCTCGGGGTCGTGGGTGGCCACGACCACGGCGGCGCCGCGGTCGGCGGCGTCGCGGAGGAGGCCGACGGCGCGGTCGCGGTTCTCCTCGTCGAGCTCGGCCGTGGGCTCGTCGACCAGCAGGACCTCCGGGTCGACGGCCAGGGCGCGGGCCAGGGCGACCCGCTGGCGCTCGCCCCCCGACAGCTGGTCGGTGCGCTGGTCGGCCCGGTCGCCGAGGCCGAGCAGGCCCAGCCAGCGCGTGGCCTCGGCGGCCGCGGTCTCGGGGTCGCGCCGGGCGACCCGGAAGGGCAGCTCCACGTTCTCGCGGGCGGTGAGCAGCGACAGCAGGCCATAGCCCTGGAAGACGAGCGCGAACCGGTCCCGGCGCAGGGCCTGGCGGCCGGACGCGCCCAGGGCGGCCAGGTCCTGGCCGTCGAGGCGGACGACCCCGGCGTCGGGCGGCTCCAGCCCGGCCAGCAGCAGCAGCGTGGTCGACTTGCCCGACCCGGACGGCCCGACCAGCCCGACCACCTGGCCGCCCTGCACCTCCAGCGACACCCCGTCGACCACGTTGCGGCCGCCGCGCCTGGCCACCAGCCCGTCGGCCGCCAGACTCGTCATGACCCGGACCCCCGATCCACCGGAGGGCTAGGCTTGAGCCCCCCGGACCCCCGATCCACCGGGGGGCTGGCCTTGGGCCCCCCGCCGTCGGTCGGCTTCAGCACCACCTGATCATCCTCGACCTCGACCACCACCCGGGCGCCGGGCGGGAGCACGCCAAGGGCGTGGGCCGGGAGGTGGAGCGAGCCGGTGGGCCCGACGACCGCGTACTCGGCCCCGGCGCGGCCCTCGGCGCTCACCCGGCCGTCGCGGATGGTGACCGTCCGGTCCATGGCCGCGGCCACCTCGGCGTCGTGGGTGACCACGACCACGGTCGTCCCGAGGTCGTCGCGGGCCTCCTTGAGCAGCTCCACCACCCGCCGGACATTGGCCCGGTCGAGCTGGCTGGTCGGCTCGTCGGCGAGCAGCAGGGGCGGGTTGTTGGCCAGGGCGACGGCGACGGCCAGGCGCTGCTGCTCCCCGCCGGACAGGGCCCGGATCGGCTTGCCAGCGGCGTCGCCCAGGTCGACCGCGTCCAGCAGCACCCTGGCCCGGCGCCGGCGCCGGCCCGCCGGCAGCCCGGCCAGGACCATCGGCAGGTCGAGGTTCTCCCAGGCGGAGGCGTGCGGGAGCAGGTTGCGGGCCGCCCCCTGCCACACGAACCCGATCCGCCGCCGCCGCAGCACGGTGAGCTGGGCCTCGGACAGCCGCGTGACGTCGACGCCGTCCAGCAGGACCCGCCCCGCCGACGGCCGCTCCAGGCCGCCGAGGATCGCCAGCATGGTCGACTTGCCCGAACCCGACGGCCCGAGCAGCGCGACCATCTCGCCCCAGTCGACCCCGAAGTCGACCCCCTGGAGAGCGACCACCTCCCGCCCGTCCAGCACGTACAGCTGGAACAGCCCGTCGCCGGCCAGCAGCCGCTCCCCGGCCCTGGCCCGCCGCCCGTCGGCCAGGGCCCTCACCTGCTGGGCGGCGACGCTCACAGCTCCTCCTCACGCAGCAGGGCCGGGCGGGCCTGGTGGACGAGGGCGGCGACCACGGCGGCCAGGCCGGCCCCGACCAGCAGCACGGTCAGCCCAAGGGCGAGCCCGAGGACGGCCCAGTCGGGGGTGTAGATCGGCGGGGGCACGGTCGGCCGGTCGGTGAACTGGGGGATGGCCGGGAGGGCGATCAGGGCGACGAGCAGGCCGACCAGGCCGCCGCAGAGCACCCCGTAGCCGACCAGCCACCCCTGCTCGACCGCCACCGGCCCCCACAGGTCGCCCCGCCTGGCCCCGAACACCTCGAGCACGGCCAGCTCGAAGGCCCGCCGCCGGCCGGTCAGGTACAGGTGGAGCATGACCCCGCCGGTGGCCAGGGCGGCCCCGGCGGCCGCCCCGACGAGCAGGAGCAGCAGGGCCAGCGAGGGCGCCTGCTGGGCCAGGTCGGCCTCCAGGTCGGCGGCGGCGGTGCGCGACTCGACCCTGGTCCCGCCGGCGGCGATCCGCTCGGCCACGGCCCGGCCGCGCTCGCCGCCGACGGTCCAGACCTCGCCGGCGGCCGGCCGGTCGTTGGGGTTGCGCTGGGCGTGGACCAGCAGCCAGTCGGCGTCGACGAAGGCGGCGGCGCTCGACCCGACGGCGCCCGGGAGCACGCTGGCCACCCCCGTCACCTGGAGCAGCAGGTCGCCCGGCATCGGGCCGCGGACCCGCACCACCCGGCCCACCTTGGCCGACACGGCGGCCATGAACGCCGGGGTGACCACGGCCGGCAGGGCCTCGGGCACCGAGGCGTGGCCGATGCCGATGGTGGCCCCCGAGTCGGGGGCGGCGACGGCGACGCGGAGGGCGGCGCCGTCGACCCCGGTGGTGGCGCTGAGGGTGTCGCCCGGCTCGTAGGCGTTGTCGTTGAGCGAGTACCAGCGCGCCGGGTCGTCGAAGCCCTCCACCAGCCGCCAGGCGCCGCCCTGGCCGGCCCGGACTGAGTCGAAGGTGAGGGTGACGCCGACCGCGCTGATCACGCCCGGCTCGCGCTGGACCCAGAGCCGCTGCAGCCGCCACGGTCCCCCGGCCGGGTCGAGCCGGCCCCGCAGCGGGCGTACGTCCCCGGCCTCCAGGCGGCCCAGGTCGACCCGGGCGGAGCGGCGCGCCCCCTGCACCAGGGCGGCCAGCCGGACCGGCCCGTCGGCCCGGATCTCGCCGGCGCCGACGGCCACCTCGAGCTGGTCGGCCTGGCCGAGGTCCAGCGGGGACACCGGCGCGGCGGCCAGCGCGGCCATGGTCTGCTCAAGCGAGCGCCCGGAGAAGTCGTCCCGCCAGAACCCCACCGACGGGTAGCGGTCGGGCTCGACCCCGACGAGGGCGGCGGTGACCGCCGGGGCGTCGCGCAGGATGGCCGGGTAGCGGGCCACGGCCATGGCCGCCGCCCCCGACGGGTCGGCCTCGGCCACCCGCTCGGGGCCGAGGGTGTCGCTGGGCAGCACCACCTGGAGCCGCTCGGCCGCCCCCACCAGGGTGAAGGCCCGGTCGTGGCGGTTGCGGGCCATGTCCTGGCGGACGGTGACCGCGAACGCGACCAGCCCGAAGGCGGCGGCCAGGGCGATCACCACCCGCAGGGCGGGACCGCCGCGGCGGGCCACCTGGCGGGCCCCGACCCAGGTGGCCACGCCGGTGGAGCGGCCGGTGAGCCGGACCAGCCAGCCCGCGGCCAGGGGCAGGGAGCGGCCCACGACCAGGGCGGTGGCCAGCACGGCGAGGCCGGGGGCGAGGGTGGCCAGCAGGTCGTAGCCGC
>DASUPQ010000005.1 GCA_036280995.1 Actinomycetota bacterium
GGCGAAGACCGTGATCGAGCGGGAGCTGCGCAAACGCTACGGGGCTGACTACCAGGTGCTGTGCGCGGGTTCGGGCGCGGCCGGACTGCAGGCGCTGGAGCAGATCGGGGCGCGTGGCGAACAGGTGGCGCTGGTCCTGGCCGATCTGCGGCTGCCCGACATGAGCGGGACCGAGCTGATGGCCAGGGTGCACGGGCTGGACCCGGCGGCCAAACGGGCCCTGCTGACCGGCTGGGGTGACCGGCAGGTTGGGGATCAGCTGGTCCGTGCGGCCGTCCTTGGCCAGGTCGACGACTGGGGCCTGAAGCCCTGGCAGCCCGGTGACGAAGGCTTCCACCAGCTGGTCGTCGGCCTGCTGTACGAGTGGGCGCAGCTGTACCGTCCCGGGTTCCAGGCCGTCCAGGTGGTCGGCGAGCAGTGGTCGGCCCGCGCCCATGCGATCCGGGACCTGCTGGCCCGTAACAAGGTCCCCTTCGGCTTCCTGCCGGCTGACTCCGAGGAAGGTCGCGCGCTGCTGGAGCGGGCCGGCGCAACCGCCCAGCAGCTCCCGGTGGTGGTCACCTTCGACGGCCTGGTCCTGCCCGATCCCTCCGTCGCCGAGGTCGCCGAGGCGCTGTCGGCCCCGACCCGACCGGCCGCGGCAGCCTATGACGTCACCGTGGTCGGTGCGGGCCCGGCCGGGCTGGCCGCGGCCATGTACGGTGCGTCGGAGGGGCTGGGCACGCTCGTGCTCGAGCCGGAGGCGACCGGCGGGCAGGCCGGGACCAGCTCCATGATCCGCAACTACCTGGGGTTCCCCCGCGGCATCAGCGGCACCGAACTCGCCTACCGGGCCTTCCATCAGGCCCTCGGGTTCGGCGCCGACATCGTCTACGGCCAGCGGGCGGTCGGCCTCCACGTCGCCGGGCCGGACCGGGTGGTGACCCTGGGCGACGGGACCGAGGTGACCAGCCGGGCGGTGATCCTGGCCACCGGGGTGAGCTGGCGGCGGCTGGGCGTGCCCAGCCTGGAGGCGCTGGTCGGGGCGGGGGTGTTCTACGGCGCCGCCACCTCTGAGGCCGTGGCCATGAAGGACGAGCGGGTGTTCGTGGTGGGTGGGGGCAACTCCGCCGGCCAGGCGGCGGTGCACCTGGCCAGCTACGCCGCCCAGGTCACCATGCTGGTCCGCGGGCCCTCGCTGGCCGAGACCATGTCCGACTACCTGGTCCGCGAGCTGGAGGCGACGGCCAATGTCACCGTCCGCTACAACACCGAGGCCGTCGACGGCCACGGCGATGGCCGGCTCTCCGGCCTGACCCTCGAGGACCGCACCTCGCGGGCGACCGAGACCGTGCCGGCGACGGCGCTGTTCATCCTCATCGGGGCCGAGCCCCACACCGGCTGGCTCCCCGACACCCTCCGGCGGGACCGGTGGGGGTTCGTGATCACCGGCACCGACCTGCTCCAGGACGGCCAGCCGCCGGCCGGCTGGCCACTGGACCGGCCCCCGATGCCGCTGGAGACGAGCCTGCCCGGCGTGTTCGCGGCCGGCGACGTCCGCCACGGGTCGACCAAGCGGGTCCCCGGCGCGGTCGGGGACGGGTCGGTCGCCATCCGCCTGGTCCACGAGCATCTCACCTATCGATAGGGACGCCTCCCCTCAGGCGGCCACCTGGCCTGCCGCCGGGTCGCCTCGATGGCGAGTTGCAGCAAGATCTGAAGCCTCATACAGCTGGACCTGCAGGTCCGCCCCCGATACCACGGCCAGGTCCCGGGGCGGTCGCATCAGGGGAACCTGGCCTACCAAGCCAGTAAGCGCCCCCGAATTCTGTTCGCGGCGGTAGGGCACGATGCCGATACCATGGCCGAGCAGCTTGACCCGAAGACCACCGCCGTGACGGCCTGTGGGACACTGCCAACAACAGGAACTATGCTGGCCAAGTCGCTGATGAGGAGCTCGGGTGGACAAGGTGCGGGCGCGAGCCCTGCTGGATCAGGAGCGTGGCCGACTCGAGCAGCTGGGTCGAGCGGTGGCTCGCGACCACGACGACGCGGTTGCCTCGTCCAGGCCTGAGGACCAGGTGGACGGCGCCGAACGCCGGGTCACCGAGGAGACCAGCCAGGCCCTGAGTGAGCGGCTGCGCGACCGGTGGGCCGCCCTGGAGCGAGCGGAGGCCCGCCTGACGGCGGGCACCTATGGTTTCTCGATCCTGAGCGGTCGACCCATTCCCGACGAACGGCTGGAGGCGTTCCCGCTGGCGGAGCTGACCGTCGAGGAGGCAGCCGAGCGGGACCAGGACCTGGGCGGGAGGCGTGAACCGGAGTCCAGGATGGGCCCGTCGAGCGATCCCTTCCGGGTGTTCGATGACCCGGCCGCCCAAGACGATGGGCTGGTCGAGGACGACGGGAGCGATGACGAGCCGGTTCCTGGGGCCAACCTCGGCGTCCGAACCACCCCCGAGCCCTGACTTCGTCAAGGATCGGCTCCGCCTTTGTGACCTCGCGGCCACCCAGCGACGTTGCGACGGCCCCGGCTCTCTCGGGTGATGTCGCCTCAGGCCGGTGCGAGGGTTGTCTGCCGGTCGACCTGGAGCTCATGGACGTGCAACCGGTTGACCTCGAGCTGCTCGACCTTGAGGTGTCGGACAACCGCTCGCCCGACCGCAAGCCGGCCAATGGCCAGGGCGCCGAAGGTACCGGGCACGTCGTTCCTGTTACCTCCAGGGCTACCATGTGCATGCCACGTGTGGGTATCAGGAACGGGGCAGAGCATGACAGAGCGGGTTCCCGAGAACCTGACCGAAGCTGAAGTGGTTGACCAGCCGGAAGTCGGCGGCTCGGAAAACGAGGGCGACGGCGCGAGCGAGGTCGACCGCTGGGAGGACGAGGGCGGGCACGACCGCGCCGGCTGAGCCTTCCGGCTTGTAGCGGCACGCCGACAACCCCCTGACCCCTCAGGGCCTGATCGGCCTGACCGTACTGGGCCACGCTGATCCGGGCTGCTCAGCCGAGGCGCCGACCTGGGTGTTGTCGCTACAGTCCAGCCATGAGAGCAGCAGTCCGCACCAGCTACGGTCCGCCGGACGTGGTTCGGATCTCAGCAGTGGAAAAGCCGGCCGCCAAGGACAACCAGGTCCTGGTCAAGGTTCACGCCACGACGGTGAATCGGACCGACTGCGGTTTCCGGGCAGGCACGCCCTTCTTCGTGAGACTCTTCACCGGGCTCATCAGGCCGAAGGTGACGATCCTCGGCAATGAGTTCGCCGGGGAAGTAGAGACGGTGGGCAGCGGCGTCACGTCCTTCCAGGTCGGTGACCGGGTGTTCGGATACAGCGGACTGCAACACGGAAGCCGGTTCGGTGCCCACGCTGAATACCTGGCGATTGCCGAAGACGGTTCGCTCGCCACCATGCCGGCGAACCTGACCTACGAGGAGGCCGCTGCCAGTACCGAGGGTTCGCACTATGCCCTCTCGCTGATCAGGAAGTCCAAGATCCGAAGCGGCCAAGACGTCCTGGTCAACGGGGCGACCGGAGCCATCGGCTCGGCGGCGGTCCAGCTGCTGAAGAGCATGGGCGCCAAGGTGACCGCGGTCTGCGACACCAAGAACGTGGAGCTGGTCAAGGGCTTGGGCGCTGACCGGGTGATCGACCATACGGCCGAGGACTTCACCAAGGACACCCAGACCTATGACGTGGTCCTGGATGCGGTGGGCAAGAGCTCGTTCGGCCGCTGCCGGCGGCTGTTGAAACCGCGCGGGATCTACCTCTCCTCGGACTTGGGTCCACTGTCCCAGAATCCGATCTTGGCGCTCATCACGCCGCTTCTTCCTGTCAAGAGGGTCATGTTCCCCATTCCGAGGGACGACCAGGAGATGGCGAGGTATTTCTGGGTCATTGCCAGATCGGGTGATCTGTCGCCGATCACGTGGTCTGCCATCCGGTCCTCACCCAGCAGCGCCGCCTGGGAGTGCGCTGACGCTCGATACGGCCTATCGTGCCGGCTGACTGCCTTCGACGCCCCCGTCACCATCTCCGGGCGGGTCAACGGCGACGTGGTCGTGTTCAACGGCCGGGTCGAGCTGCGCTCAGGGGCCAATGTCACCGGCGACGTCGTCTCCCCAGCAGGCCCCGGTGGTCGCCTCGGGCGCGACCATCGGCGGGACCAGCAAGCGCCTGCAGACCAACACCAACTGGGAGGGGTTCGGCTGGGTCGGCCGGCTGGGCTGGTGGCTGGCCGTGTCGGTGTCGACTCTGGTGGTCGGACTGGTGCTGGTGTGGCTGGTCGGGCGGATGCGGCCTGGATCGTTGGCCGGCGGGTCCTCCGTGAGCCGACCGCCTGGGTTCCTTGCGTTCCTGGTCGGCTGGGGCATCCTGCGGGTGCTGGCCCTGATCCCCGTCCTTGGTGGCCTGGTCTGGTTCGCCGCGGTGGTGTTCGGTCTTGGCGCGCTGCTGGTGGCCATCTGGCGAGCCCGGACAACCTGCCGTCCGGGCCCCGACAGCCGCCTGACCCCTTCCGCCGTCAGCCAGAGTCCCACGACCCGCTGGATCACGAGCTACGGTGTGGGCGCTGTGCTGCGGTCAGGCGGTGAGCAGGAGGCCGATGCCGAGGGCCAGCAGCCACACCGACCAGCCGATGTAGGCGACGGGGACCAGGGCCCCGGCCAGCCTCCAGCCCTGGGGCTCGAAGGGGCCGACGAACTCCAGCGAGCCGAGCACGAACAGCGGCGCCAGCACCAGCCCGACGACCCCGAACAGCGGATGCACGACCTCGGACTGGATGAGGGCGACGCCGGCCAGGGCGGTCCATAGCCCGGTGAACAGATAGCCCAGCTGCTCCCCGACGGCCACCCCCAGGTAGCGATTCAGGCTCTGGAAGACGACCTCGACGGCCTCGCGGGTGGCCGGGGTGGTCGCCGGGTCAGCGGCCAGGCGGGCCAGATGGGGAACGGCGAACGGCCAGCGGACAAGGCCCAGGAACTGGACCAGGGCGGCCAGCAGCCCGAGGGCGGTGGCCAAGGCCAGGACGGTCGGGTCGGCGTCGGCCAGGGTGGCCGACACCAGGACCACGGCCGGGGCGAGCAGGACCGCGTTCATGGCCAAGCCCCACCAGAGCAGGACCAGGCGGCTGCCCCCGGCGCTGAAGCGCTCCAGGACCTGGCCGGTTGGCTGGCGCAGGATGTCGGGGTAGTCGAAGCCGCGGGCGAGCAGGGCGTAGAGGCCGTTGTAGGCGACCGGCAGGACCAGCAGCAGCAGGCCGGTCAGCACCTGGGTGGTCAAGAGAGGTCCTCCCGTGCCGGGGCTTGGGAGCCTACCCCGATCAGCGGGCGACCTGGATCGTGAGGAGCCAGGCTGACCGTCGGCCACCCAGCATGTCAACAGATGTGACGACAGGACTGGATCCTTGTGGGGATCGACGAGGATACGACCGGCCACCTTCTGCCACCGTGGTCGACGCGAACCAGACTGGGTGGCCGCCCGCACGCCGACCCGTTTGACTCGGTTCGGCGTCACCGCGACGCTGGCTGCTCCTGTTGTCGCAGGCGTGGCCGGCAGCGCGGCGGTAGTGAGAACCCGCGTTGCCGGGCGTCGCGCCTGTGGATTCGAGAGAGAGGTGGGTCGTGATGAGCAACAGCCGTAACGCGGGCGCGGCCGCCGGCGGCGGCGCCATCTACGGACTGGGCATCTTCGGGGCCCTGGTGTACTTCTGGCAGCAGGCCGACAGGTTCTGGGAGCACCTGCTGGCGGTCTTCCAAGGCCTGTTCTGGCCGGCATTCATGGTCTACGAGGTCTTCCAGGCGCTCGGCCGCAGCGGATGACTGACGAGGTGCTACCCCGGATCACAGTCGGCGGTTGCGGGTGCTGCTCGGACACAGGAGGCCCAGATGACCAGGACCACGCCGGCCAGCCTTGCCGTGCGATGACCCGGGTCGACTCGTCACCGGGGCCAATCGCGGCATCGGCCGGGAGCTGGCCAGGCAGGTGGCGGCGCGGGGCGACACCGTGGTCCTGACCGCCCGCGACCTCGGGAAGGCCGAGCGGGCCGCGGCGGCGATGCCGGGCCGGGACCGCGTGCTGGCCCGGCGGCTCGACGTGACCGACCCGGCCAGCGTCGAGGAGGTCGCCGCCGACCTCGACCGCCGCTACGGCCGGCTGGACGTGCTGGTCAACAACGCCGCCATCCACTACGACACCTGGCAGCGGGCCACCACCGCCCACCTCCGGGTGGTCAGGGAGGCGCTGGAGGTCAACCTGCTCGGCGCCTGGCAGGCCAGCCTCGTCCTGCTCCCGCTGCTGCGGGCCAGCGGCCACGGGCGCATCGTCAACGTCTCCAGCGAGGCGGGGTCGCTGGCCGGCATGGGCGGCGGGGGCGCGCCCGCCTACAACGTCTCCAAGGCGGCGCTCAACGCCCTCACCCGCATGCTCGCCGGCGACCTGCGGCGGGACCGGGTTCTCGTCAACGCCGTCTGCCCGGGCTGGGTGGCCACCGACATGGGGGGTCCCGGCGGGCGGCCGGTCGCCGAGGGGGCGGCCAGCGTGCTGTGGGCCGTGGATCTGCCCGACGACGGACCCAGCGGTGGCTTCTACCGCGACGGCCGTCCGGTCCCCTGGTGACACCCCGCCACACCTGCGACGGTGCTGTTGGAGCGCTCCGACGCGATGAACGAGCTGGACGGGACGCTGGCTGGGATCGCGTATGACGTCGCCCGCCAG
>DASUPQ010000006.1 GCA_036280995.1 Actinomycetota bacterium
GGGGCGCCCGAGGAGCTGCGGGCCGAGCTGCGCCGGCTGGCCAGCCGACAGCAGATCGCCCGCTGCGCGGCGTTGCGGGACCGGCCGGTCCGCTCGCTAGAGCACCGTATGACCGTGACCGCCAGCTCAACCGGGCGCTGCACACGATCGTGCTGGCCCGGCTGCGCGACGACCCTCAGACCCGCGCCTACCCCGCCCGGCGACGCGGCGAGGGCAAGAGCATCCGCGAGGTCCGCCGCTGCTTGAAGCGGGCGGTCGCCCGGCAGCTGTTCAAGCTGCTGGAACGCTATAGCCGCGTGGGTGTAGAGGTCATGTACGTCAGATGACAAGGGTCGCGGTCTGCGACTGCGTCGTCGTGCCCGCCCATCGCCTGGGCGGGAAGGTGTTCAGGTTGCCATATATAGTTGGTCGATATATCGTTGCTCGTATGGTTAGAGCATCCGGCTCGATGAGCCCACCGTCCTACTTCATCCTCGCCGGCCTCTTGGATGGTCCCCTGCACGGCTACGGGATCATCAAGCAGGCCGTGGAACTGTCTGACGGTCGGGTTCGGCTTACCGCCGGCACCCTCTACGGCGCCCTGGATCGGCTGGCCGAGGAGGGGCTCATCCTCGCCGACCGACAGGAAGTCGTGGAGGGGCGCACCCGCCGCTACTACCGCCTCACCGACAACGGCGTCCAGGCACTCCACCGTGAGGCAGCCCGCATGGAACAGGCAGCACGCGTTGTCACCCGACGGTCAGGGTCGGCTGTCACCACGCCGAGGCTGGCATGAGCGGGCGGCTGCGGCGCCGCTACGAACGGCTGCTGGTCACCTACCCGTCCGCCTACCGCAGGGCCCACGGCGAGGAGATGATCGGCACGCTCCTGGACGCCGCCCAACCCAACCAGCAGCTCCCCGCACCCCGAGAGGTCGCGAGTCTCCTGCTCGGCGGTTTGCGGACGCGAGCCCGTCAGGCGGCCATGGAGTCGCCGAGGCGGCTGTGGACCGACGGGCTGCAGCTTGGCGTCCTCCTGATCGTCATGGTCAACCTGGGCCACGCCCTCCACTCCCTGTTTCCGTTTCCGCTGTGGATCGCGCTAGTCGCCCTTGGCGCGCTGGCGATGCTGCGTGGCTGGACCCGAACGGCGCTTCTCGCGACCGCCGTCACCGCGCTGGCGGCGGCGCGGCCGCTCCTGCCGCAGGTGTCGCTGCCCTGGTGGCTGCCCGGCTACGGCGACTGGTCGGTGGTGGCCCGCTATGCCGTCCCTGCCGTGGTCCTGGCCGTCCTCGCCTGGCCCAGGATGGGCCGCCCGCGGGCGCGGTCCTGGTGGTGGTTGCTGTTGCCGGCGTCCGCGGCGCTTCCGCTTGAGGGCCAGGCATGGGCTCTGACTCAAGCTAGTCTGGAGGTCGGGCTGCTGCTGGTTGTGCTGGTGGTCACGGTCGGTGCGCTCGACCCTCGTCCCGCGATCGGGGCTGCCGTGTACCTGGCCCCCGGCGTGCTTCACGCCGTTGAGGAGAGCATCACCGCAGGCACGCCCAGCACCCTGGAGTTGGGCTATTGGGCGGGGTTGGCCGCCCTCATGGTTGCCCTCGCTGTGGTGGCCTGGCGAGCCAGGCGGCGGCAACTCAGGCAGCGAGAGCCCTGAGCCCGCTTCGTTCACGACGGGTCGGCACCCGGCAAGAGGCGCTGGACGCACTGTCCTGCCATCCACCTATTGACAGCACACATCAGCCTCGTAACACCGATGTTCGGTACGGCCGCTGGCTTGGTGGCTACCATGGCCTCCATGGCCTCCCCGATCTCGATCCGGCTGCGCGCGGCCTCGCCGGGGCTGCTGGCCCTGCCCTGGCTCGACCCCCTGGGGACGTGGCCGGAGGACGCGGCCAGCTTCCGTGACCTCAACGTCGGGCCCAGCCGCCACCTGGTCCGCTTCGTCGAGGTCGACTACGTGCTCTACGCCCTCAAGGAGCTGCCCAGCCGGATCGCCGAGAAGGAGTACCGGGTCCTGCGCGAGCTGCAGATCCGTGAGCTCCCGGCCGTGCAGCCGGTCGGCCTGGTCGACCAGCCCGACACCGGCAACTCGATCCTGGTCACCGAGTACCTGGAGCACTCCTGGCAGTTCCGGCGCCTGTTCCGGCGGCTGCCCCGCGAGCTGGTCAAGCACCGCGAGCGGCTGCTCGACGCCATCGCCGGCCTGCTCGTCGACCTGCACCGCGAGGGCGTCTACTGGGGCGACTGCTCGCTGTCCAACACCCTGTTCAAGCGCGACGGCCAGCTGCTCCAGGCGTTCCTGGTCGACGCCGAGACGAGCGAGGTCCACCCGGTCCTGAGCGACGGCCAGCGCGCCCACGACCTGGAGATCCTGGTCGAGAACGTCGCCGGCGACCTGGTCGACGTGTCCATGGAGCTGGGGGAGAGCGGCGAGCGGATCGACGAGGACCTGGCCGCGGCCGAGAGCATCGCCGAGCGCTACCGGGCCCTGTGGGCGGAGCTGACCCACACCGAGACGTTCGGGAGCGACGAGCGCTACAAGGTCGAGGCCCGGGTGCGCCGGCTCAACGAGCTCGGCTTCGCCATCGACGAGCTGGCCCTGGAGCCGGCCACCGCCGACCGCAGCACGCTCCGGCTCAAGGTCGCGGTGGCCAACCGCCGCTTCCACGCCCAGGAGCTGCACCGCCTCACCGGCCTGGAGGTCGGCGAGGGTCAGGCCACCATCCTCCTCAACGACCTGCGCGCCCACCAGTCGCGCCTGGCCGCCGAGCGGCCCGAGGCGGTGGCCAACGACGTCGTCGCCGGCTTCCGCTGGCGCACCGACGTGTTCGAGCCGGGCATGGCCAAGGCGGCCAAGGCCCTTGGCGACGTCGCCGACCCGATCCAGGCCTACTGCGACCTGCTCGAGGTCCGCTGGCTGCTGTCGGAGCAGGCGGGCCGCGACGTCGGCGAGGAGGCCGCCCTGGCCGCCCTGGCCGCCCGCGAGGCCCCCTCGGAGTCGGCCGCCCAGATGGT
>DASUPQ010000007.1 GCA_036280995.1 Actinomycetota bacterium
CGGCTCGGTGGGGTAGGGGAGCGGCTCCTGGCCGGCGACGACCGCGGCCAGGCGGGGCAGGAACCGGGACCAGCCGTCGTCGTGCAGGGGGCGGACCTCGGGGGCGAGGTCGCGGTGGACGAGGCGGACCAGGGTGCCGCCGGCGTGCGGCTCCAGGTCGACCTCGACGGTGGAGGAGCCGGGCGGCACCGGGATGGCGCCGCTCTCCCAGCCCCAGGTGAACACCACCCGCCGGCCGGGCACGACCTCCAGGTAGCGGCCCGAGCACCACTCGCCGTCGGTGATCTCGAACCGGAAAACGCCCCCGGGCCGCGGCTCCAGGGTCGCCCGGACGCCGATCCAGCGGGCCAGCAGGGCCGGGTCGACGAACCAGCGGAACACCTCTCCGGGCGGGGCGGGCACGACCTGCTCGCGGGTCACGGCCTCCGGGTCGGTCACCGCTCCTCCTCGCCCTCGAGCCCGGCGGCCAGCCGGCCCAGCCGGTCGCCCCAGAACCCCTCGAGCTGGCGGCGCACCTCCTCCAGCCGGGTCGGGTCGACCCGGTACAGCCGCTGGTTGCCGTCCACCCGCACGTGGACCAGCCCGGCGTCGCGCAGCACCTTGAGGTGCTGGGAGGCGGCGGGTCGGGTCAGCGCCACCGCCTCGGCCAGCTCCGACGACGACCGCTCGGCGTCCCAGGCCAGCGCCAGCATGGCCCGCCGCGCGGGATGGGCGAGCGCCCGCAGGGTGTCGTCGACCGGCATTGATTAAGCATAAGCGCAATTAAGTAACCATGCAATCAGTGGAAGGCGGGGCGGAGCCGGCCGGATCAGCCGCCCAGGCGCTCCAGGTGGGTGTGGACCTCGTAGCGGTCGCCGCGGTAGAGGGAGCGGACGTACTCGATCGGGGCGCCGCTGGGGTCGCGGGTGAGGCGCTGGAACAGCAGGGCCGGCTGGTCGGGGGCGACCTGGAGGAGGGCCGCCTCGTCCTCGGTGAGGCGGACCACGCTGGCCCACTGGTCGGCGTCGGCCACCCGCACCCCCCAGCGGCGCTCCAGCAGCTCGTACAGGGAGGCGTCGGCCAGGTTGGCCGCCTCCAGCCCGGGCAGCCGCTGGGCCGGGAGGTGGGTGCGCTCCAGGGCCATCGGCTCGCCGTCGGCGGTCCGGACCCGCTCCAGGTGGACCACCGGGCTGCCCGGGACCATGGCCAGGTGGCGGGCCACGACCTCGCTGGCCGGCACCACCGCCTGGCTGCGCACGATCGAGCCCGGGGTCATGCCCCGGGCCCGCATGTCCTCGGTGAAGGAGGTCAGGGTGAGCGGCTGGCGGAACTTGGGCTCGGCCACGAAGGTGCCGCTGCCGTGGACCCGGTAGACCAGCCCGCGGGAGGCCAGCCCCTCGACCGCCTGGGTGACGGTCGCCCTGGCCACTCCGTAGCGCTCGGCCAGCAGCCGCTCGGAGGGGAGCAGGGCTCCCGGCTGGAGCTCGTCGATCACCCCCTCCAGGATCTCCTGGAGCTGCTCGCCCTTGGGCCGGGCGTAGGAGAGCGCCCGGGGGAGCGCCTCGACCTGGCCTCCGCGTCGCCGTGCCGTCATGCCGACAAGTCTACCGCCCTCTTGACAACTGGACTAGGCCACTTTACCGTCCACCGCAAGGCAAGGGAACGCCATGGAAGGGACGGGGATGCTCGACCGCTACCTCGAGCGGGCCGGGAGGCGGCCGTGACGGCCCGGCTGCTGGTCACCGGGGCCCGGGTGCTGACCCCGGGCGGAGAGTGGCCGCGGGGCTGGATCGCCGTGGAGGGCCGCCGGATCACGGCCATGGGCCAGGGCGACCCCCCGCCGGGAACGGGCGCCGGCGCCGACCTGCTGGCCGCCGACGGCCTGGTGGCCATGCCCGGCTTCATCGACCTGCACGTCCACGGCGCCGTGGGGGTCGAGGTGATGGACGCCGACCCCGACGGGCTGCGGCGCATGGCCCGCTTCTTCGCCACCCACGGCGTCACCGCCTGGCTGCCCTCCACCATGACGGCCAGCGGCCCCGACACCGAGCGCGCCGTGGCGGCGGTGGGCGCGGCCGCCGGGCCGGTCGACGGCGGGGCCACCATCCTCGGCGCCTACCTGGAGGGGCCGTACCTGAACCCGGCCCGGGCCGGGGCCCAGGACCCGGACCACATCCGGCCGGCCGACCGGGCCGAGGCGGCCCGGCTGCTCGACCCGGGGGTGGCCAGGGTCCTGGTCCTCGCCCCCGAGCTCGAGGAGAACCGCTGGCTGATCGCCGAGGCGGCCTCGCGGGGCGTGACCGTGTCCGCCGGGCACAGCGACGCCACCTACGACCAGGCCCTCCAGGCCGTGCGGGACGGCGTCCGCCACGTCACCCACGCCTTCAACGCCATGCGCCCGCTCGGCCACCGCGAGCCCGGGCTGCTCGGCGCGGCCCTGGTCCTCCCCGAGCTCCGCTGCGAGCTGATCGCCGACAACGTCCATGTCCACCCGGCCGCCATGCGGCTCCTGGCCCAGGCCAAGGGACCCGACGGCGTGGTCCTGGTCAGCGACGCCCTGCGGGCCACCGGGCTCCCCGAGGGCGCCTACACGGTGGGGGACCGGCCGGTCTTCTCCGTGGACGGGGCCATCCGCCTGGCCGACGGGACCCTGGCCGGCAGCGTCCTCACCCTCGACCGGGCGCTCCACAACCTCCAGGCCGCCACCGGCCGCCCGCTGGCCGAGCTGTGGCCGGCGGCCAGCCGCAACGCCGCCCAGGCCATCGGCATCGACGACGTCAAGGGCAGCCTGGAGCCGGGCAAGGACGCCGACCTGGTCCTGCTCGACCCGGCCCTGCGGGTGGTGGTCACCGTGGCCGAGGGCGCCGTCGTCCACGGCGACGACCACCTGGTCCGTCCCTCCCAACCAGCCATCGGCCGTTCCAGCCCAAGGAGGTAGGCCCATGCCCAGCGGTCGACGACACCGCCTCACCGCCGTCCTCGCTCTCGCGTTCGCCCTGGTTCTCGGGGTGGCCGCCTGCGGGGAGTCGGGCGGGGAGAGCGACCAGGCCAGCACCGACACCGGCCCGCGCACCCTCACGATCTGGCTGATGACCGGCAGCGCCCCGCCCGCCGTGGTCGACGCCGTCAACGCCGAGTGGAAGAGGGCCCACCCCAACGACACCGTCAAGGTCGAGCTCCAGCAGTGGAACAACATCACCACCAAGCTCGACGCCGCCTTCGCCGGCTCCAGCCCGCCGGACGTGGTCGAGCTGGGCAACACCCTGGTCTCCAAGTACGCCGCCGCCGGCGCCCTCCAGGACCTCAGCGGCAGCCGCGACCAGTTCGAGAACAACCAGGCCTGGCTCCAGTCGCTCACCGAGTCCTGCACCATGGACGGCAAGCTCGTCTGCGCGCCGTACCTGGCCGGCAGCCGGGCGGTCATCTACCGCAAGTCCATGTTCGCCAAGGCCGGCATCACCGAGCCCCCGACCAGCCTGGCCGAGCTCCAGGCGGACGCCCAGAAGCTGATGTCGACCTTCGGCGACGACAAGCGCTTCTCGGCCTTCTACTTCCCCGGCAAGTACTGGTACGCGGCGCTCCCGTTCGTCTGGGACCACGGCGGCGACATCGCCGTCCAGGACGGCGGCCAGTGGCGCGGCGCCCTGGACAGCGCCGAGTCCCAGGCCGGCCTGGCCGAGCTCAAGAAGCTGGTCGACTGCTGCTCCCGGGCCGACAAGCAGGGTGACGAGCTCAAGCAGGACCAGGCCTTCGCCCAGGGCCACATCGCCATGATCGTGGCCAACGGCTGGGAGAAGGGGGTCATCCTCGACAAGAAGGAGGGCAACCCCAAGCTGGAGAGCGACCTGGCCGCCTTCCCGCTGCCCAGCCGCACCAGCGGCCAGACCGCGCCGGTCTTCCTCGGCGGCTCCGACCTGGGCATCGCCGCCAAGTCCAAGAGCCAGGACCTGGCCCTTGACTGGGTGAAGCTGCTGGCCGGGACCAAGTTCCAGACCCAGATGGCCACCGTGGGCGGGGTCATCCCCAACTCCACCACCCTGCTCGACCTGCACGCCGACGACCCCTACCTGTCGGTGTTCGACGCCACCGCCAAGAACAGCCGCTTCACCCCGACCTCGCCCAACTGGGCCAACGTCGAGGCGGCCAACGTCCTGCCCGACATGCTGGTCTCGATCTTCACCGAGCGGGCGTCGATCGCCGACGCCACCAAGAAGGCGAGCAGCCAGATCGCCGATGTCCTCAATTCAGGATCGTAGGACCCTCACGGAGGCGCGCCCGGCGACCGACCTCGCCGGGCGCGCCGCCCAACGGCGGCGCCGGCTGGCCCCGCTGGTGCCCTACGCCCTGCTCGCCCCGGCCCTGCTGGTGCTGGCGGCGATCCTCGGGTTCCCGATGTACCGGCTGGTCTCGCTCTCGTTCCAGCGCTACGGGCTCCGGGAGCTGTTCGCCGGCCAGGGCACCTGGATCGGCCTGGAGAACTACCGCGACATCGTCACCGACTCGTTCTTCTGGACGGTGGTGGCCAGGACGATGCTGTTCGCGGCCGTCGCCGTCGGCCTGACCATGGTCCTCGGCACCCTGGTGGCCCTGCTCCTGCGCAACCTGGGCCGGCGGATGCGGGTGGCGGTCACGGCCGGGCTGGTGGCCGCCTGGGCGATGCCGACCCTCACCGCCATCTCCATCTGGCAGTGGCTGTTCGACTTCGAGTTCGGGATCGTCAACTGGCTGCTCACCTGGCTCGGGGTCGACGGGTTCGAGCAGCACAACTGGTTCGACCAGCCCCTCCAGGGGTTCACGGTGATCATGATCGTGGTCGTCTGGGGGGCGCTGCCGTTCGTGGCCATCACCCTGCACGCCGGCCTGACCCAGGTCCCGCGCGAGCTCGAGGAGGCGGCCCGGGTCGACGGCGCCGGCGCCTTCCAGGTGTTCCGGCACGTCACCCTCCCGGTGATGAAGCCGATCTTCCTGATCCTGGCCACCCTCTCCACCATCTGGGACTTCAAGGTCTTCACCCAGATCTGGGTGCTGCTCAACCAGCGCCCCAGCCGCGAGTACTTCCTGCTCGGCATCTGGTCCTACAGCGAGTCGTTCGGGGTGACCCGCTACGGCAAGGGGGCGGCCATCGCCGTCGTCATGGTCCTGCTGCTGCTGGTCGTGACCTCGTTCTACGTCCGGCAGATGGTGCGGGCGGTGGGCCCGTGACCCGCCGCCGCCTGACCAGGGCCGGCTACAACGCCGCCGCCGTGCTGGTGCTGGCCGTCACCGTGTTCCCGATCTACTGGATGGTGGCGACCGGCTTCAAGCGGGGTCCCGACATCCTGTCGTTCGAGCCCAGGTGGCTGCCGATCCCGGGGACGCTGGAGAACTACCGCTCGGCCGTCGCCAAGCCCCACTTCCTCCAGGACGTCCGCAACTCGATGCTGGTGGTCGTGGCCACGGTGCTGATCTCGCTCGTCCTGGCCTTCCTGGCCGCGCTGGCCGCCGGCCGGTTCAACTTCCGCGGCCGGGCGGCCATGATCGTCATGCTGATCGTGGTCCAGATGGTGCCGCTGGAGGCCCTCATCATCCCCATCTACCTGATGCTGGACGGGGCCGGCCAGACCGACCGGCTGGCCGGGATCGTCGTCACCTACCTGACCTTCGTGCTGCCGTTCAGCATCTGGACGCTGCGCGGCTTCATCGTCAACATCCCCACCGAGCTCGAGGAGGCGGCGATGGTCGACGGCTGCACCCGCGCCGGGGCGTTCCGGCGCATCCTGTTCCCGCTGGTCGCCCCCGGGCTGGTCGCCACCGCGGTGTTCTCCTTCATCCTGGTCTGGAACGACTACCTGATCGCCTACGTGCTGCTGCGCAGCCCCGAGAAGCAGACCCTCGGGATCTGGCTGGCCTCCTTCACCACCAACCACGGCACCGAGTGGGGCGGGGTGATGGCCGGGTCGACGCTGTTCGCCATCCCGGCGGTGGTGTTCTTCCTGCTCGTCCAGCGCCGGGTGGTCAGCGGCCTCACCGCGGGAGCGGTGAAGGGTTGACAAACGCCCAGCGGGCAGGTGTGTCCTACTTCGGCAACCGGATCCTCCGCCATGTGGCGGAGGATATGGAGGGGCTGGCCGCCGACGGGTTCACCGGGGTGCTGCACACCTACACCGAGAACGACCTGGCCTGGTACCGCGAGGCCATGGGCCGGATCGTGGCCGCCTCCCACGCCGCCGGCCTCCAGGTGCAGGTCGCGCCCTGGGGGGTGGCCCAGATGTTCGGCGGCGAGGCCGAGAGCCGCTTCACCGCCTTCAACCCCGACGCCGGCCAGGTGCTGGACGACGGCCGGGCGACCCCGGCCGGCTGCCCCAACAACCCGGCCGTGCGGGCGTTCGTCCGCTCCTGGGCCGACGCGGCCATCGACACCGGCGCCGACCGCGTCTTCTGGGACGAGCCCCACTGGGTCCACCCCGAGCACTTCGGCCTCGACCCGGCTCGCTGGGGCTGCCGCTGCCGCCACTGCCAGGCCCGCTGGGCCGAGCGGCACGGCGGCCCCCTGCCGGCCGAGCTCACCCCGGAGATGCTCGCCTTCCGCCAGGACTGCCTGGTCGAGTTCGTCGCCGACCTGGTCGCCCACTGCCACGCCCAGGGGGCCGCCACCACCGTCTGCCTGCTGCCCCTGGTCGGGGGCGTCCACGGCCTGCCCGACTGGTCGGCCGTGGCCGCCCTGCCCGGGCTGGGCACGCTGGCCACCGACCCCTACTGGAAGGCCTTCGGCGAGCCGGCGGGGCCGTTCGTGACCCGCTTCTCGGAGCTGGTGGCCCGGCTGGCCGCCGACCACGGGGTGGGCGCCCAGATCTGGATCCAGGGGTTCCGGATGGAGCCGTCCGACGCCACCGACATCCGCACGGCCGTGGCCGCCGCCCGCGCCGCCGGGGTCGAGGACCTCTGGACCTGGGGCTACGAGGCCTGCGGCCACATGAGCGCCCTGGCCGGCAGCGACCCGGCGGCCGTCTGGGAGGTCCTCCGCGACGCCCTGACCGGCCGCTGACCCGCCGCCACTCGGCGAGCCGCTCGGCCACCTTGTCGGCCAGCCGCTCCTAGTCGGCCCCTGTCTCGCCCGACCCCTCCGTCGCCGCCGCCGTCGACTCCGCCAGCTGCTCGACCAGGTTCTCGATCCGCCGCACCCTGGCGAACAGGATGTTGAACGCCTCCTCGGCGGTGGTCGTCCCCGGCACGGTCATCGCCTCCTCGATCGCCCGCACCCGGTCGAACAGGATGTTCACCGTCTGCTCGGGCGAGATCGTCCCGGGCACGATCAGGGCCTCGTACACCGCCCTGAGCTGCCTGGCCTGCTCTGGGGTCATGTCGTCCTCCTCGATGTCACCCGTCAGGTATCGGGGCAGCACGTTGTTCGCCCACTGCCGCTTGCGGATCGCTCCTGGACAGGTTTTCCCGGGAACGTTGGTCCACTGGCCGGGGAACAGGGTGTGGTAGCCGAGGCCGGCGTCGGTCCAGGTGCGGCACTTGCGGCGGGCGATCTGGGGGCGCAGGCGGCGCATCTCCAGGGACAGCCAGACCAGGGTGTCGAGCTGGGCGGGGGTCCAGGGGTCGGTGTCGGGGCTGCCGTTGTCCTCGGTCTCGATGCTGCCGGCGAAGGCGTTGGCCCGGAAGTTGGCGTCGGCCTGCTCGCCGAGGGACATGATCTGCCAGAAGTAGCCGTTCTTCTTGACGATGAAGGTGCTCTCGATCGCGGTGGAGCCGCGGAAGTACTGGTAGGCGCCCTCGGCGCTGCCGACGATCGAGTGGTGGATGACCGTGCGCATGCTGATCGCCGGCTCGTTGCCGGACTCGGGCAGGGGGCGCCAGTGGCCGCCGTGGGGCGACGACTCGAAGTCGACCAGGATCCGGGGCGCGGCCGCGGCTGCGGCCGAGGCCGTGGCGGACACGCCCCGCTCGCCCCGAGGCCGGTCCGGCTCGAAATGGCCCTCGGCCAGCTCCTCCTTGATCTCGAAGGGCACGTCGGCGACGCATTCCGGCTGCTGCTCCAGATCAAAGGCCATGGCCCGCCCCCTCGCATCCATCCGAGCACTATATAGATCCGAGTGCGATGTTATTGATTCTTTCATTTTAGGGTGACGATTCGTCGTCGAGCGACAGCCCGGTGTGGGCGAGGAACCCGACCACCAGCGAGTCGCTGTCGCAGACCCCCTGGATGCCGTGGTGGGCCTGGTCGGCGACCTCAGCGACGGTGTCGCCGGCGAAGTTGGCCAGCTCGGCGCCCTTCAGGTTGGCCCACAGGTATTCAACGGGGTTCAGCTTCGGCGCGTAGGCCGGGAGCCGCTCCACAGTCAGCCAGTCGCGTTGGCTGTCCAGGTGGGCGCGCATCTTGTAGCTCCAATGCGAGCTCAGCCCATCCCACAGCAGCACCACCCGCTGCCCTCGGTAGAAGCCGGCCAGCTGCTCCAACACCATGATCAGGCTGTCGGTGTCGTAGGCGTCTTGCTGCAGGTGAAAGCACAACCGCGCTCTGGAGCCGTCTGGGTGGTAGCCGAGCGCGGCGGCCATCGAGGCCTTCTTCCACGCCATCCGGTGGCCCAGGACCGGCGTGCGCCCACGCACCGACCAGGTGCGGCGCACCGGGGGGATCAGCGAGATGCCCGACTCGTCGAAGAAGACGACCCAGGCCGAGTTCGCGCGCGCCCCTTTTTGATCCGCGGCCACTCATGGGCCACCCAGTGCTGGACAGCCTGCTCGTCGCGTTCCTTGGCCTGCCGCTCGGGGCGTTGCACCGTCCAGCCCAGCCGCCCCCGCAGCAGCCGCCACACCGAGCGATTCGATAGCTGCACCCCGGTCAGCCCCTGGATGACCACCGCGATCCGCTCCAGGGT
>DASUPQ010000008.1 GCA_036280995.1 Actinomycetota bacterium
GAGGCTCCTTCGCTCGCGCCGAGCTCCATGAGCACGTAGGAGACCATGAGGTCGTTGTCGGCGGCCTGGGCCCAGCCCATCGCTCGGTCGGACCAGTAGGCCGCCGCCTGGGGGTCGCCGGCGTCCTGGTGCAGCCAGCCGGCGAACTCGGCGTACCGCGCGCCAACTGTGAGCAGCTCCGTGCGGGCTTCCTCAGAGGCTACGGTCAGCAGCTCGCTGATGAACTGGAGGTGCAGCGACGTGAGCGCGAGCAGGTGAGCCGGTCCCAGGAGATTGTCGATCTTGGCGTACTCGGTGAGGATTGTCCCCAGCCGCCCAACCGCTTCGGGGTCAACGCGCCGAGGCGTGGATATGGCAGGCATAGGGAGGCGGACCCCGCCAGGCGCTGCGGGATCGCGCAACAGAGGTCGCGAGGCTCCTTCGCTCGCGCCGAGCTCCATGAGCACGTCCTCGGCCGCCTGCTCGCCTGGTACCACTGGCCGGAAGGCGAGCTGTTCGGCAGGCACGCCGTACAGCAGCACGAAGAGTCGCTGGTAGAACCGGCTGGGCCGCTTCTCACCCCGCTCCCATTTGCCAACCATCCCGGCGTTCACGCCGACGCGGACGGTGAACCGCTCCCAGGCCAGTGCGATGAGAGCCTCAGCAACCTCCTCCAGCGTCAGGTTGAGGCGCAGCCGATGCTCACGAAGCTGGACATTGGGGACGTAGATCCTCGCAGGCCTCATAACTGCCTGTCCTCCCAAGCCTGGACCTCACCAGAGTAGCTGCATCCACCAACGCTCTGGTCACGATCGTCGGTCGGGACCTGTAAACGGACCTGCTCGGGGACCTGCTTGCGGACCTTCTGAACTTTCATTGATGGCTGTTTCCTGGCCGCACACAGCGTCGTTGCGGAAGGAGGCAGTCAATGAAGCTCCCGATCGACACGTCGGCGATCGCGTTCCTGTGTGCGATGCCGCCTGAGCCGGTGGTCGACTTCGACACCAAGCGGCCTCGCGTCGACGAGAACGGCGAGCCGCTCTATGTCGTCCAGCTCCTGGTCATGGGCGAGGACTCGGCCGACCTGATCGCGGTCAAGGTCTCCGGGGTGCCGTCCTCGGCCATCCGCCAGGGTGTCCCGGTCAAGGTCTCGGGGCTGGTTGCCCAGCCCTGGACGATGGCCGACCGCTCCGGGGTGTCATTCCGTGCGTCCCGCATTGAGCCGGCCATGGCGGCGGCGAAGGCGAGCTAACCGAAGGGAGGGATGCCAGAGACAAGAGCGGCGGAACGACGGAGGGGCCGGCAGGCCGGCTGTTGGGAGCCGGGCCGGCCCCTCCACCACCTGACCAGGTGCTCGCAACACCTGGCCTGCATCAAGTGGAGCCCCTGATGCACCCTCATCGTAACTACCCCCGCCAGCCGGTGGGCTGGGGCGCCCTACACGAAGCCCCACCCCCGGTCATCGCGCCTTACGTCGAGATCCGCCCGGCCGACTGGCTGCTGCTGGCCGTCCTCCGGCCGGCCTGGGCCTATCGCCTCGAACTCGCCTTGATCGTCCTGGTGGCGGTGGCCTATGTGTGGCTGGGTGGCAAGCTCGGCCGCGCCGATGCTGACCGCCTCATCGTGGCCGCCGCGTTCGTGGTGGCCCTGCTGGGGTGGACGCGGGAGCCGCTGGCCCGCTCGTTGGCCCGCTCCCATGTCCGCAGACGGTGGGCGCTGGCCTGCCGCCACGCTGAGCTGGCCTCTCGGAACGATCGGGTGCCATGGGTCATGCGCTGTGCGCTCACCCGCGCCGGCGAGCAGCTCCGGGTCCGGCTCCCGGCCGGCGCCCAGGTGCCCGACCTGGAGAATGCTTCGGAGCGGTTGGCCGCCTTCCTGGCCGTCCGAGAGGTCCGCGTCACCCGTGACCCAGCCAACGCACGCTATGCGCGGGTGGTGGTCCTGCGCCGTGACCCGCTGGCCGACCCGACCCCGATTCCCTGGCCGCTGGCCAACGCCGACCGCTGCTCGCTGTGGGAGTCGATCCGGGTCGGCGAGGACGAGGACGGGAATGAGGTCACCGTCACCCTGCCGGAGCGCAACCTGCTGGCCGGC
>DASUPQ010000009.1 GCA_036280995.1 Actinomycetota bacterium
GCGACCGAGGCGGTGACCATGCGGATGGGCGGCTCTCCCTGCTGCTGGTCGGGGCGATGGTGGCGCTGGCGGCGCTCGACTTCGTCGGGGCCGTGCTCGCCAAGGAGTGGGCGGAGGAGCGCAACCACGGGCTGTTCGCCGTCTACGCCCTCAGCCTCAAGCGGGAGGCCCCGTGAGGCACCCGCCCCGCAGCACCATGGCGTCCAGCCCGCCGGTGAACTCGGCCAGCAGCCGGGTCTTGCCCACCCCGGCGTCGCCGCCCACCATCAGCGACGCGCCCTCGGCCTCCGCCTCGGCGTAGGCGGCGGCCAGCGCCCGCAGCTCCTCGCCACGGCCGACAAACCGTACGTTCGCGATCGCGCCTGCCGTGCTCAGAGAATATGCGCCACGACCCCTCGGCTCCTATGCTGCCGCCATGGCCGAGATGCGGTCCGCCGGCACGCTCGGCGACCTGCTGGCGTCTCGCCGGCGGCGCCGGTTCGTGGGGCGCGCCTCCGAGATCGAGCTGGTCCGGGTGGCGCTCGAGTCGGCCGAACCGCCGTTCTCGATGCTCCACGTCCACGGACCGGCCGGCATCGGCAAGACGAGGTTGCTGGAGGTGCTCGCCGGGCTGGCCACCGACGCCGGCGCCAGCGTGGCCTGGCTGGACGGGCGCGACCTCGACCCGTCGCCGCCGGCCGTGCTGGAGGCGCTGGGCGGTGTGCTCGAGGTGCCCGAGGGGGAGGGCGCCATCCAGGGGGCGTCCACCACGGCCAGGGTGGTGCTCCGGCTCGACAACTACGAGCGGCTGGGCCCGCTGGACGACTGGGTGCGAACCACCCTGCTGCCACGGCTGCCGGCCACGGCCCTGACGCTGGCCGCCGGGCGGAGACCGCCGGGCCCGGCCTGGCGCGCCGACCCGGCCTGGCGGGAGCTGCTGCGGGTGGTGTCGCTCCGCAACCTCAGCCCGGAGGAGAGCCGCCGGTACCTCGACGCCTGTGGCGTGGACCCGGCCCGCCACGACCAGCTCGTCGAGGTCGCCCATGGCCACCCGCTGGGGCTGTCGCTGCTGGCCGACGTGGTCGCCCGCGGCGGCGAGGCGGCCGCCGACCCGCTGACCCCGGACCTGGTGGGGACCCTGCTGCGGGCGTTCCTGGAGGTCGTCCCCAGCGGGCCGCACCGCCGCGCCCTGGAGGTGTGCGCGCTGGCCAGGGTGACGACCGAGGCGCTGCTGCGTGACGCGCTCGAGCTCGAGGACGCGCACGAGCCGTTCGCGTGGCTGCGGGAGTTGTCCTTCATGGAGTCGGGGCCGGACGGTGTGTTCCCCCACGACCTGGCCCGCGACGCCCTGGAGGCCGACCTGCGCTGGCGTGACCCCGAGGGCTACCGGCGGGTGCTGCGCGGCGTCCGGGCCAACGTGCAGCGCCGGTTGACGTCGACCCGGGGGCGCGAGCAGCAACGCGCCATCCTCGACGCGAAGTACCTGTTCCGCCGCCTTCCCGGCATCCTCTCGCCGGTGGACTGGGACATCTGGGGGCACCACGCCCCCGAGCCCGCCCGACCGGGGGACCGGGAGCCGATCCTCGGCCTCGTCCTGCGATGGGAGGGTGCCGAGTCGGCCGCGATCGCCGCGCGGTGGTGGGAGCGGCAGCCGGAGGGCTTCTTCGTGGTCCGGGGCGAGAGCGGCGCCGTCGACGGCTTCCTCGCCCTGGTGGACCTCACCCAGGCCTCCGCGGAGGACGTCGCGGCCGACCCCGGCGCCCAGGCGGCCTGGGGCCACGCCCGCCGGCACGGTCCACCCCGGCCAGGCGAGGCGGTCACCCAGTCCCGCTTCGTCATCGACCGGACGGCCTACCAGGGCCCCTCGCCGACCCTCAACGCCACGCCCGTCCTGACGATGCAGCGCTACCTGCAGACGCGGAGGCTGGCCTGGGACTTCCTCACCCTGGCGGAGCCGGAGCGGTGGGACGACTACTTCGCCGCCGCCGACCTGCCGCGCGCCGTCGGCGCCGACTTCGTCGTCGGTGACCGTCGCTACGGGCTGTTCGCCCACGACTTCCGCCGGGTCCCGGTGGAGGCCCTGCTGGAGCAGGTGACCGAGCGCGCCCTGGCCCAGGACCTGCCGCCGTCCCCGCCGGCCGGGCAGCCGCCGCAGCTGGTCCTCTCCCAGCCCGAGTTCGACCAGGCCGTCCGCCAGGCGCTCCGGGACCTGCGCCGGCCCGACCTGCTGGGGCGCAACCCGCTGCTGCGGACCCGGCTGGTCCGGGACCGCGCCGGCGGCGAGGAGCCGAGCGCGGCGGCGCTGGAGGCGCTGGTGTGCGCGGCCGTGGAGACCCTGGCCGAGCATCCTCGCGACGACAAGCTGCTGCGTGCCGTCGAGCGGACCTATGTGCGGCCCGCCCCGACCCAGGAGCGGGCCGCGGCGGCGCTGGGGCTGCCGTTCAGCACCTACCGCCGGCACCTCACCCAGGGTGTGGACCGCGTCGCCTCCTGGCTGTGGGACCAGGAGGTCTACGGCCCGCCGAGCACGACCGAGCACAACTGAGCAGCTTCTGGTCTGGGAACCGAGCAGCGCCCGGGAGCAGCCTGCCTGCGACCGAGGGAGGTGGCTGCAGTGACCACACAGATCGGAGACCGCGCGGTCGTGCTCGGGGCGAGCATGGCCGGGCTGCTGGCGGCCCGGGTGCTGGCCGACGCCTACGGGCAGGTGACGGTGATCGACCGGGACGAGCTCCCCGAGGCGGGCGCCCATCGCCGCGGCGTCCCCCAGGGCCGCCACCTCCATGGGCTGCTGGCCCGCGGGCAGCAGGCCCTGGAGGAGCTGCTGCCCGGGCTCACGGCCGAGCTGATCGCCCAGGGGGCGCCGGCCGGGGACATGCTGGCCGACACGCGCCTGTACCTCAGCGGGCACCGGCTGCGGCAGGCACGCACCGGACTGGTCGTGCTGTGCGCCAGCCGGCCGGTGCTCGAGGGCCACGTCCGGGCCAGGGTGCGGGCCATCCCCAACCTGCGGTTCCTGGACCGCTGCGACATCCTCGGGCTGGCCGCGACCCCCGACGGTCGCCGCGTCACCGGCGTCCGGGTGCTCCGCCGGGCCGACGGCAGCGCCGCGCAGCTGCTCGGCGCCGACCTGGTCGTCGACGCCACCGGCCGTGGGGCCCGCACCCCGA
This sequence comes from Actinomycetota bacterium, assembly GCA_036280995.1. NCBI lineage: Bacteria > Bacillati > Actinomycetota > Actinomycetota bacterium. The sequence goes on from DASUPQ010000009.1 coordinate 3,150, forward strand.
TGTGGCTGGAGGCGCTCGGCTACCCCCGGCCGCGGCAGGAGCAGGTGCGGATCGGGCTGGGCTACGCGTCCCGGACCTACCGGCTGCCGGCCGACGCCCTCGACGGCGACCTGGCGGTCCTGCAGGCCGCGACGCCCGGGCATCCACGGACCGGAGGGCTCCAGCGGCTCGAGGGCGACCGGTGGATGCTGACCCTGGGCGGCATCCTGGGTGACCACCCCCCCACCGACCCCGACGGCTTCCTGGAGTTCGCCCGGTCGCTGCGGTTCCCGGACATCTACGAGACGGTCCGGGACGCCGAGCCGCTGGACGACCCGGTCAGCTTCCGCTTCCCGGCCAGCGTCCGGCACCGCTACGAACGGCTGGGCCGCTTCCCCGACGGCCTGCTGGTGGTGGGCGACGCCGTGGCCAGCTTCAACCCGGTCTACGGCCAGGGCATGAGCGTGGCCGCCCTGGAGGCGCTCACCCTGCGCCGCCACCTGGAGCGCGGCACCAGGCCGCAGCCGCGCCGCTTCTTCGCCGACCTGGCCCGGGTGGTCGACGTGCCCTGGGAGATCGCGGCCGGCGGCGACCTCGTCTTCCCCGACGTCCAGGGCCGGCGCACCCCCAAGGGCCGGCTGCTCAACGCCTACATCACCCGGCTCCACGCCGCCGCCGCCCGCGACGCCAGCCTGGCCGACGCCTTCGTCCGGGTCGCCGGGCTGGTCGCCCCGCCCCAGACCCTCCTGCACCCCCGGGTCGCGGTTCGCGTGGTCCGGCCGGGCCGGCGGCCGGCGGTGGGCGCCGGCGGTCGCCTCCACGGGGCTGACCGGCCGTCGTGAGGCTGCTTCCGGTCACCGGCCGGGGGGCCACTGACGGCGCAGGACAGTCGCCGATCAGCCGGCCGGTCGCCCGCAGGGCCACGGTGAACAGGAACCACTCGCCGGGCGTGTCGGGATGGGTGGCCTCCAGCTCCGCCAGGAGCCGGCGCGCCTGGCCGGACCGGTAGGGCATTTCCCAGCTCTGGTAGCAGGCGATCTGTGGTGACGGGCCGCCATGGTAGGTTCGGGGCCATGCCGCCGTTCTACGCCGACCTCCACATCCACTCGAAGTTCTCGAGAGCCTGTAGCAGGGACTGCGACCTGGAGCACCTGGCCCTGGTGGGGCGGCGCAAGGGCATCAGCGTGATCGGCACCGGCGACTTCACCCACCCGAAGTGGTTCGAGGAGCTGGAGGCGACCCTGGTGCCGGCCGAGCCGGGGCTGTTCCGGCTGCGGGAGGACGTGGAGCGGTCGGTCCAGGCGCGGCTGCCGGCCAGCTGCCGGGGGCCGGTGCGGTTCATGCTGTCGGTGGAGATCTCGACCATCTACAGGCGGGCCGAGCGGACCCGCAAGGTCCACCATCTGCTCTACATGCCCGACCTGGCGTCGGCGGCGCGGTGCACGGCGGCGCTGCAGCGGATCGGGAACCTGGCCTCGGACGGGCGGCCGATCCTGGGGCTGGACTCCCGCGACCTGCTGGAGATCACCCTGGCGAGCGGCGAGGGCGCCTACCTGGTGCCGGCGCACGCCTGGACGCCGTGGTTCTCGCCGCTGGGGTCCAAGTCGGGGTTCGACCGGGTCGAGGACTGCTACGCCGACCTGGCCGACCACATCTTCGCCCTGGAGACGGGGCTGTCGGCCGACCCGGAGATGTGCTGGCGGGTGTCGGGGCTTGACCGTTACCGGCTGGTCAGCAACTCCGACGCCCACTCCCCGCCGGCGCTCGGCCGGGAGGCGACGGTGCTGGACACCGAGCTCGACTACTGGGCGATCCGGCGGGCCCTGGAGACCGGGGAAGGGTTCGAGGGGACGGTCGAGTTCTTCCCCGAGGAGGGCAAATACCACCTGGACGGGCACCGCAAGTGCGGCGTCCGCATGGAGCCGGCCGAGACCCGCCGCCACGGCGGCCTGTGCCCGGTCTGCGGCAAGCCGCCAACGGTCGGGGTCCTGCACCGGGTCGAGGAGCTGGCCGACCGGCCGCCCGGCGCCCGCCCGCCCGGGGCGGCCGGGTTCCGCAACCTCATCCAGCTCCCCGAGCTGGCCGGCGAGGTCCTCGGCGTCGGCCCCCGCAGCAAGGCGGTCACGGCCGTGGTCGCCGGCCTGGTCGACCAGCTCGGCCCGGAGCTGGACATCCTCGAACGGGTCCCCGTGGAGGAGATCGCCAAGGCCGGCCCACCCCTCCTGGCCGAAGCCATCGCCCGCGTCCGCCGCGGCGCCGTCATCCGCGAAGCCGGCTACGACGGCGAATACGGCATCATCCGGGTCTTCACCCCCGACGAGCTCGGCACCGCCCCGTCGACCGCCACCCTGTTCGACCCCGGCCCAACCCCCGCCGTGAGCCCGCCCACCCCGAGCCCGGTCACCGCAAGCCCGGTCACCGCAAGCCCGACCACCCCGAGCCCGCCCACCCCGAGCCCGGCCACCCCGAGCCCGGCCGCCGCCTCTCCGGCGGCCGCCCCGAGCCCGCGCAC
>DASUPQ010000010.1 GCA_036280995.1 Actinomycetota bacterium
TGGTGGCAGGCCATGCAGGACCAAGACTGTCAGCAGTCATGAAATTCCCCAGGTGGGGGCGGGTTTCCGTCACGTAATTCCCCACCCTGGTGCGTCACGTTATTCCCCATGGGGACGACGGCGCGTCATCGTCCGGTGGGTCCTGCTCGTGGTTCACGCTCACTGCCGGCCGTCAGGAGGCCCGGACGGGAGCGGTGATGGGCAGGAGGAGTTTCGACGTGGTGGATCTGCTGGAGTTGTTCACGCACTGGGAGGCGGGCCGATCGCAGTCGCAGATCGCGGACAGCCTCAACCTCGACCGGAAGACGGTGCGTAAGTACACGGCGCCGCTGGCCGAGCGGGGCCTGGAGCCCGGCGGCCCGCCGGCCGGTGAGCAGGTGTGGGAGCAGCGGATCGCGGAGTGGTTCCCCGAGGTGGTCGACCGGCGGCTGCGGCAGGTGACCTGGCCGCAGATCGAGGCGCACCGGGACTACATCGTCGACCAGCTGGGGCAGAACGTCACGGTGGCCACGATCAGTCAGCGGTTGGCCGACGAGCACGGTGTGCGGGCGTCGGAGTCGTCGGTGCGGCGGTGGATGAACGCGAACCTGGTCGAACAGGTCGCCCGCAGCAAGGCGTCACCGCCGCGGCCGCCGGTGGAACCGGGCAGCGAGGCGCAGATCGATTACGGCGCTCTGGGGTCGTGGGTCGACCCGGCCACCGACCGGCGGCGGACGTTGTGGGCGTTCGTGATGGTGCTGGCGTGTTCTCGGCTGATGTTTGTGCACCCGGTGCTTCGGTTGGACCAAACATCCTGGTGTGCAAGTCATGTGCTCGCGTTCGAGTACTTTCAGGGTTGCGTGGCTCGCCTCGTCCCCGACAATCTGAAGACCGGGGTGGACCGGCCCGACCTGTACGACCCGAGGATGAACCGGGCCTACGCCGAGCTGGCCACCCATTACGGCGTGCTGCCCGACCCGGCGCGGGTCCGAAAGCCCAAGGACAAGGCCCGGGTCGAGCGGGCAATGCCCTATGTACGTGATTCGTTCTGGCGGGGCCGGGAGTTCACCAGCCTGGAGGAGATCCAGCAGGCCGCCGTGGCCTGGTGCGACGGGGTCGCCAACGTCCGCAAGCATCGCAGCCTGGACGGCGCCACACCCCGGTCGGTGTTCGACGCGGTCGAGGCGCAGGCTTTGAAGCCGTTGCCGCGTAACGAGTTCGTCCTCGCGACCTGGTCGGTTGGCAAGGTGGGGGTGGACTGTCACCTGAAGGTGGGTCCGGCCCTGTACTCCGTGCCGTGGCGGCTGATCGGGCAGCAGTTGCACGCCCGGACCGCCGGCGGCACGGTGCAGATCCTGCAGGAGAACAAGGTCGTGGCCACCCACATCCAGATGCCCAAGGGACGGGCGACCGACTTCGAGCACTACCCGCCGGAGAAGATCGCGTTCCACATGCGCACCCCGACCTGGTGCCGCAACGAAGCCGAGAAGATCGGCCCGGCCACCGCCGCCGTCATCGACGAGCTGATGGAGCACAACGCGATCCACCGGCTCCGCTCGGCGCAGGGCATCATCGGCTTGGCCGGCCGTCCCGGCATCGGCCCGAACCGGCTGGAGGCGGCCTGCGCCCGGGCGCTGGCCGTCGGCGACCCCCGCTACAAGACGATCAAGGGGCTCCTCGCCGTCCACGCCGAAGCCTCGCCGGCCGACCACACCGCCGGCGCCGGCGCGGACACGCCCGCGTTCCTGCGCGGACCCGAGCAACTCCTCGGCTGATCCCCGCTCCGACGACCGATTCGCCCCGGCCCGGCGCTGCGGCCGGTTCGCCGGCCCCTGCCCACCTCCCCATGCCACCTCGTTCCTGTTGTCTTCCTTCAACTCTCATCGAGAGGACACCACGTCATGACGATCCTGGACCCATCCCTGCGGGACGCGTTACGCACCCTGAAGCTGACCGGGATGCTGCAGACCCTGGACGCCCGGCTGGCCCAGACCCGCGACGGCACCCTCGGACACCTGGAATTCCTGCAGGTCCTGTGCGAGGACGAGATCGCCCGCCGGGAGACCGCCGCCCTGGCCCGCCGGATCCGCCGCGCCCGCTTCGAGGAACAGGTCACCCTCGAAGGGTTCGACTTCACCGCCAACCCGAAGATCCCCGCCCCGCAGATCCGCGACCTGGCCGCCCTGCGCTGGCTGGCCGCCGGCGAATCGGTCATCCTGTTCGGGCCCGTCGGGGTGGGCAAGACACACGTCGCCCAGGCCCTGGGCCACCTGGTCGCCCGCCGCGGCGGCGAGGTCCGCTTCGCCAAGACCAGCCGGGTGCTGGCCGACCTCGCCGGCGGGCACGCCGACCGCACCTGGGGCGCCCGGGTCCGCGAGTACACCCGACCCACCGTCCTGATCCTGGACGACTTCGCACTGCGTGAGCACACCGCCGCGCAAGCCGACGACCTCTACGAACTCATCAGCGAACGGGCCGTGCACCACCGCCCGCTGATCCTGACCAGCAACCGCAAGCCAATTGACTGGTACCCGCTGTTCCCGAACCCCGTCGTCGCCGAGTCCCTGCTGGATCGTCTCATCAACACCAGCCACCAAGTCCTCATCGACGGACCGTCCTACCGGCCCCGCAAACGACCCGGGCGGGCCGCCTCGACACCACCGGCCGCCGCCGACCGGTAGGTCCGCACAGCCGGCGAACAGACCCAGGATGCTGCCCGAGCGCACGGCGTCGCCGCCACGGCCGCAGTTGAACCGGCCGCGGGGACGCAGACCGACCACGGGCAGCGTCCCGGGCGTGGGGACGACCCGCCCACCGGCCTCGCCGCGGACCCCGTCAGCAACGCATCCACCCCTGGGCCCGGCCGCTTCAGTCGCCGCAGAAGCGTTGCGCGGCAAAAGACCATCCCGTCCGAACCGATCGATCCGACCGTCTACGCGGCCGCCGCCGCAGAACGAAGAACCTGACATGACCGCCATCAGCACCGACCCCTGGTCCCCTCGAAGTGACCGCACCCTGACCACCCACCCGTCCGCCCTGGAACTGGCCAAGCAGGCCGCCGAGGCCGTCCAAGAGCTCAACCACCGCACCCGCGACGCCCGAGCCTTCACCGGGCCGGCCGAGCTCTACCGGCTGGTCGCCGAGCTGGCACTGCTCGTCGATCGGCTCCCACAACTGCTGGACCAGCTCGACCGCTGGCTGCACGCCGAACACGACGCCGGTCGTCTGCGGTCCGACACCCGCACAGACCCCGACCCGATCATCGCCGCCGCGGCCGCCGAACTGGTCGACGCCGGCGACGCCGCGCACGACCTGGCCGACGTCTTGGCCGCCGCACAACAGCAACTGGCCCACCTGGGCGCCACCCAACCCGACCGCACCACGCATCGACGATCGACCAGTTGATGAAGGCAACACGATCCACCGGCTCCGGCCGCGCTCAGCGCCCATCGTCGGCCTGGCCGACCGGCCCGCCGTCGGTCACACCCCCCGGCGACTGAAGCGGTCCTCTGCCGGCCACGCCGGCGGGTTCCTGCGCGGACCCGACGAACTCCTCGGCCGACCCGGCAAACCCGGCGCCGCCAGTCGACCGCCCGGGCGAGCCGACTCGACACCACCGGCCGCCGTCCGGTACAACCGGACAGGCAGGGCCAACCTGGGGAATTACGTGACGGCACCCCTGGGGAATTTCATGACGGTTGACACCAAGACCTCGCCGCGCTCCAGCAACTGACCGCGGCGGACTACTTGGCGTCGGGTGGCCCGGCCGGGCGCACGACCACCCGCGAACATTTCATCGCCGAGGCCAGCGTCTTCTTTGGCGAGGCAACCAGGATCAACTTCTGGTCACTTACGGCCATACCGGTCCTTCACCTGGAAATCGTGGCAGTCTGCGCCTATGACTGGACCGAGCGTGGCCAGCATGCCGGCCACGCCTTCGAGCTGGCCGGCACCGCGACCGACGTCCTCGTTCGGCGCGAAGACGGGTGGGTGCACCAGGCCCATCATGTGACCCTGCAGCACCCGCCGTCAGCGTCATGACGCAAAAGCTGTCAGAACCGGCGAAGTCAACCTGCCGGCCGAGGACGGCGCCCCCCGGACCCGGCCGATGGCGCGGGGTACTGCCATTCGTCTGGCATTTTGTCGAGATGGTGCTCGCGATGGCGGCGGGCATGGTGGTGCTCTAC
>DASUPQ010000011.1 GCA_036280995.1 Actinomycetota bacterium
CCCGTGCTGTGCGTGGTCGACGATGCGCACTGGCTCGATGAGGCGTCGGTCGGCGCCCTGGTCTTCGTCGCGAGGCGGCTGGAGGCGGAGGGCGTGGTGCTGCTGGTTGCTGCCAGGGACGAAGATCTCCGGCGCTTCGACGCCGCCGGGCTTCCTCAGCTGGAGGTGGGAGGCTTGGACCGCACTGCGGTGGCTGCCCTGTTGGCGGAGCGTGCGGCCGTGGCGGTTGACCCGCAGGTGCGTGACCGGCTGGTTGAGCAGACCGGCGGCAATCCGCTAGCGTTGACCGAGCTGGCGTCGGTGCTGACGGCGGGACAGCTATCAGGGAAGGAGCCGCTCCCGCTCCAGCTGCCGTTGACCGACGCGGTCCAGCGTGCGTTCCTGGAGCGGGTGCGTCGCCTGGCCGCCGACGCGCAGGTCTTGCTGCTTGTCGCGGCGGCCGAGGATACCGGCCGGTCGGCCACCGTGCTGGCGGCGGCGGCGACCATGGGCGCCGGAGCCGCGGCGCTGGATGCTGCCGAGGAAGCCAAGCTTGTCCGAGTCGAAGGCGGATCCCTCGACTTCCACCATCCTCTGGTCCGATCGGCCGTCTACCGGGCAGCGACCACGAGCCAGCGTCGGCAGGCGCATCGAGCGCTCGCCGCGGCGCTTCACCGCCAGGGCGATGCCGACCGGCGGGCCTGGCATTTGGCAGCGGCGGCGGTCGAGCCGGACCAGCAGGTGGTGGGTGAGCTCGACGCGGTCGCCGAGCGGGCCCGGGGGCGGGGCGGCTTTGAGGCGGCGTGCGCGGCGCTGGAGCGCGCAGCCGGGCTCTGCGCCGACCCGGTGGGGCGAGGGTGGCGGCTGGTCGCCGCGGCCGAGACTGCTTGGCTTGCTGGCCAGCTCCACCGGACCGCCGGGCTGCTGCAGGCGGCGTGGCCGCTTGCCTCCGACCCGCTGGTCCGCGCCGAGGTTGGCCGGCTGCGAGGCTGGTATGAGCTGAGCGTTGGTTCGGCGGCCGCCGCCCAACCGATCCTGGTCCAGGCGGCCCTGGACGTCGCCGCGGTCGATCCCCGGCGGGCCCGTCGCGTCCTCGCCGCCGCCGCCGAGGCGGCGTGGCTGGAGCGCGACCGGGCGGCCGGCGTCGAGCTGGCCCGGGTCGCGGCCAGCCTCGGACCGGCCGGCGACCCGCACGACCGGTACTTCGCCGACCTGGTTACCGGGTTCCTCCACGCGCTGGACGGCGACCTGGCGGCCGCCGTCCCCCTGCTCACCGGGACCATCCGGCTGGCCCAGCGCCTGGAGGACCCTGACCTGCTGGCGCTCGCCGCCCACCACGCCTTCTACGTCGGCGACGACACCGCCGCCTACCAGCTCAACGTGCGGGTGGCGGCGACGGCGCGAGCCGATGGGAAGGCTACCGAGCTGCTGTTCGCACTGCCCCGGCTGGCCCAGGCCGAACTGCTCTGTGGCCGCTGGACTGCCGCGGCGGCCAGCGCCGCCGAAGCGGTCCGGCTCGCCTCCGGCACCGGCCAGCGTGCGCCGTCTGCCCCCCCGCTGGCCTTGCTCGGCCTGCTGGCGGCGCTCCAGGGCGACCAGGACGGCTTCTGGTCCCGAGTCGCCGAGACCGAGCAAGTCGCGGCCGCCCACGCCCTGGGCGTCTTCCAGGGCGCCGTCCACGACCTGGTCCTGTGGGCCCGGGCGGTCCAGAAGGCGGCCACGGCCCGGCCGGCCTCGGCGGCCACGCTGCTCGAGGAACTCAGCCACCCGGTGGTCGTGACCATGGCCGCCTTCGACGGCGTCGAGGCCACCGTGCATGCCGGCCGACACAACAGCGCCCTGGAATGGCTTCGATCGCTGGAGGCGGTCGCCACCACCACCGGCGCGCCATGGGCGCAGGCGCGGGCAGCCCATGCGCACGGACTCCTCTCTGAGGGCCATGTCGCCCGGAGCCGGTTCGAGGAGGCGCTGGAGCACCACCAGCGGGCACAGCGCCCGTTCGAACAGGCCCGCACGGAGCTGGCCTACGGCGAGCTGCTGCGCCGGGCCCGACGCCGGGTCGACGCCCGCGCCCATCTCCAGGCCGCCCTCGACGTGTTCGAGGGCCTGGGGGCGGCACCCTGGGCGGAGCGGGCACACCTGGAGCTGCGGGCCAGCGGGCAGGCCGTGCGCCGGCGCGACCCGTCGACCCTTCGGCAGCTCACCCCCCAGGAGCTCCAGGTGGCCCGGTTCGTGGCCCGCGGGCTACCCACCCGGGAGGTCGCCGCCCAGCTGTTCCTCAGCCCCCGCACGGTCGACTTCCATCTCCGCAACGTCTTCGCCAAGCTCGGCATCAGCTCCCGCACCCAGCTGGCCCAGTTCCCCCTCGACTGATCCCGGCCGTCAACCCGGTGATTTCACCGGTGTGTGCCGATGCCGGCCTGCCTAACCTCGACCTGACCCGACGGCCGACGCCGGGGCCAGGGGAGGCGCCATGGACGACCCGACCAAGCCGGACCTGCGGATCAGCTACCTGGAGCATCGGTCGATGCGTGCCGACGCCGCCCGGCTCACCGAGTTGGTCGGCGCCGCCGGGCCGGCCGACGTCGGCCGGCTGCGGGCGCTGGCCGCGTGGTACGCCCGCTACGAGGGCGCCATCCACGACCACCACCACGCCGAGGAGGCGGTCATCTACCCGGCGCTGCTGGAGCGCAACCGGTCCTTTGCCGAGGCCGACGGCCAGCTGGAAGGCCAGCACCAGGTGCTGGCCGACCGGCTGCAAGTGGCCAGGGAGAGCCTGGCCGGGCTCGCAACCGCGGCTGGTGGCAGCCGGTGGGAGCGGGAACGGGAGGAGGCCCTCAAGGCGACGGTGGCCCTCAAGGCCATCGTGGACACCCACACCGGCGACGAGGAAGCGATCGCCTTCCCCCGCTACTCGGCCCACTTCAGCGCCGCCGAGTACGCCGACCTCAACAAGGCGGCCTTCAGGCTGGTCGGCCTGCGCTCGTTCGTCTTCGCCGGCCCCTGGGTGCTCGACCATGCCTCGCCGAGCGAACGAGCCGAGCTGCTCGGCGAGCAGCCGCCGCTGCTGCGGGTCCTGTACCGGCTGGCCCTGCAGCCCGGCTACCAGCGGCTGGTCCGTCCCCTGCATCCGCCCACCAAGCCAGTCCACCACTAGGAGGACGCCATGCCCCCACTGCCCTGGCGTACCAAGACCCAACCCGACCCGGACCAACGCTACCTAGTGATGGCCTCGCGGCTGCCGCTGCGGTCACGCCGCAGCATCCCGAGGTTCCTGCGCCTTACCCTGTCGGTGGTCCGGCAGCTGGAGCGGACCGACGGGCTGGTCGGCTACAGCTTGCTCGCCCAGCCCATGAAGGGAACCTTCTGGACCCTCTCGGCCTGGACCGACCAGCAGCACCTCGACGCCTTCGCCAGAGCCATGCCCCACCTGGCCGTCATCCGCACGCTCCGCCCCAGGATGGGCCCAACCAGGTTCCAGTTCTGGACCGTCCAAGGCTCGGCGCTGCCCATCACCTGGAAGGAGGCCATCGACCGGCTGATGGGCTCCTCCGCCACGCCAGGGCCGAGCGCGCGATGAGCAATCAGCCGCTACACGGAGATCACGCCTCGATAGAAGGAGCAGGCATGTCCGATGCCGAGCTGACCAACGCCCCGCCCATTCCGATCTCCGAGCACAGCCGCGTCCTGATCGCGATGCACAAGGCGATGCGCGCCGACAGCCAGCGCCTGATCAGCGCCGTGGACACCCTGCCGGCCGGTGACACCCAGCATGCGGCAGCCCTCGGCCGCGCCTTTGCCGCCATCGTGGGGCTGATCCACGACCACCACTTGACCGAGGACGACGTGATGTATCCCTTCCTGCTGCAGCGGGTGCGCACCTTTGAGCGCGACGCCCTCCGGCTCGAAGATGACCACGTCGAGCTGGACGCGGCCATGGCCCGGATCAACGCCCGCTTCCGCCTCCTTGGTCACCAGCTCAGCGCCCGCCTGTGGCAGGACACCCGCGGTCATCTGCTGGACGAGGCGGCGGCATTCGACCGGGTGCTGGTGGATCACCTGGACCGCGAGGAGGCCGTGGTGGTGCCCCCGTTTGAGTCGCTGCTGTCCGAGGCCGACCAGCACACCCTCAAGAAGGAGGAGGCCAAGCTCACCACCTATCGGCATATGCGTATGGCCCTGCCCTGGGTGCTGGCCAACGCCACCCCCGAAGAGGCGGCCAACCTGCGCGCGATCGCCCC
>DASUPQ010000012.1 GCA_036280995.1 Actinomycetota bacterium
CACCTCGTCCCGCAGCCGCCGCCAGCCCTCCGGGTGGGTCGAGAGCAGGTACCAGGTCCAGGTCAGGGCCGAGGCGATGGTGGCGTGGCCGGCGATGAAGAAGCTGATCGTCTCGTCGCGGACCTGCTTGTCGGTCAGGCCGGCCCCGGTCTCGTCGTCGGTGACCTCGACCAGCATGCTGACCAGGTCGTCCCCGCCGGGCGAGCGCCGCCGCTCGGCGATCAGGGGGTACAGGATCGAGTCGAGCAGGGCCAGGCGGCGCTCGAAGCGCCGGGTCGACGGCAGCGGCAGCCGGGCGGTGTCGACCACCGAGGTCAGGGCCGAGTTGGCGAAGGCCAGGATGTCGCCGACGGCCGGCCCGACCCGGTCCAGGTCGCGCCGCCAGTCGGTCTGGAACAGGGAGGCGGCCAGGTTGGCCAGGCTGATCCTGACCATCTCCGGCTCGACGTCGAGCGGCCGCCCGCTGTCGGCGTGGCCGGCCCAGGAGTCGAGCACCTCGGTGGTGGCCTCGACGAACTGGCGGCCGTAGCCCTCGAGGGAGTGACGCCGGAAGGCCGGCTGGGCCATGCGCCGGGAGCGGACCCAGCCGGCGCCCTCGGCCCCGACCAGGCCGCCGCCCACGATCGCCTGGAGCCGGTCGCGCACGAACGGCGGTACAGGGTCAAGGGGCCGCGGAACCGGACCGTGTCGCCGTAGCGCCGCCAGGCGTCGAGGAACGCGTGCACGTCGTCCCGGCGGATCTCGGGGATGCTGCCGAGGAGGTTCCCCCGGGGCCCGGGCGGCGCCGTGGCCGGTCACGGCTTCGCGATACGATCCGGGGATGCGCCTCGTGATCGCCCGCTGCAGCGTCGACTACACGGGCCGGCTCAGCGCCCACCTCCCCCTCGCGACCCGGCTGCTGCTGGTCAAGGCGGACGGCTCGGTGCTGGTCCACTCCGACGGCGGGGCCTACAAGCCGCTCAACTGGATGTCGGCGCCGTGCACCCTGGTCCAGGAGCCCGAGGTCTGGAGGGTCAGCAACCGGACCGGCGAGTCCATGACCATCCACATCGAGGAGATCCTGCACGACTCCTCCCACGACCTCGGGGTCGACCCGGGGCTGGTCAAGGACGGGGTCGAGCGCCACCTCCAGGAGCTGCTGGCCGACCGCTGCACCGTCCTCGGCGAGGGCTGGTCGCTGGTGCGGCGCGAGTACCCCACCGACATCGGCCCGGTGGACCTGCTCTGCCGCGACGACCAGGGCGGCTACGTCGCCGTGGAGATCAAGCGACGCGGCGAGATCGACGGCCTGGAGCAGCTCGGCCGCTACCTGGAGCGCCTCCGACCCGCCCTCGGCGCCGTCCGCGGCGTGCTCGCCGCCCAGGCCTTCACCCAGCAGGCCCGGACCCTGGCCGCGGCCCGCGGCATCAACTGCGTCGCCCTCGACTACGACGCCCTCCGCGGCATGGAACCGAACACGCCGACGCTGTTCTAGCCGCCCGGCCGCCTACTCGGTGCGGGCGAACCGCGCCACCGCCAGGCCCAGCAGGGTCAGGCAGGTGACGACCACGACCGCCACCTGGACCACGAGAGGCACCTGCCAGCCGCCCCAGGTGATGCCCGGGTCGAAGGTGGCCCGCGCCGCCGGGGTCAGGTCCAGGTGGTCGAAGACCACCGACCGGATCGACTCGACCGCGTAGGTCATGGGGTTGAGGGTGGTCGCCAGCTTCAGCCAGGCCGGCAGGCCGGACAGGGGGAACAGGGCTCCGGAGAGGAACATGAGCGGCGTGATGGTGAGCTGGACCAGCGGCATGGCCGACTGGATCTGCTTGACCCGGGCGGCCAGGACCACCCCGAGGGCGCAGATCATGAAGGCCATGAGGAACACCAGGACGACCAGTTCGAGCATCATCACCGGGTCGTAGGGGACGTCGACGAGCCCGGCCAGGGCGAGGATGACCAGGCTCTGGAGGGTGGCCACGGTGGCCCCGCCCAGGCACTTGCCGGTCAGGATGGCCGTGGTGCCGACCGGGGCCACCAGCATCTCCCGCAGGAAGCCGAACTCCCGGTCCCAGACCATCGAGATGCCGGCGAAGGCCGCCGTGAACAGCACCGACATGGCCAGCACGCCCGGGAACAGGAAGGTCCGGAAGTCGAGGTCGCCGGTGCTCATCAGCGACGACAGGCCGGTGCCGAGGACGAACAGGAACAGCACCGGCTGGATCAGCGAGGAGACGATCCGCGACCGGTCGCGGCCGAAGCGGATCATCTCGCGCTGCCAGACGACCGTCGCCGCCCGGACCTGGTGGCGCAGGCCGGCGGCGGGGACTTGGACGGCCGCCACCGGGGCGCCGGAGTCGATCGCCATGGGGCTCACCTCCCCCTGGCCGCGAGGGCCATCGGGTGCATCGGACCGGCCGCCTCGGCGTCGCGGATGGTCGTGCCGGTGTAGGACAGGAACACGTCGTCGAGGGTGGGCCGGGTCACCGTGACCGAGTCGACGGGCACGTCGATCCCGGCGAACAGCCGGGGGACGAACGCCGCTCCCCCGTCCACCGCGAAGGTCACCGCGCCCTCGTGCACGGCCGCCTCCAGCCCGAACCGGTCGCGCAGCTCGGCGATGGCCCGCTCGTGGTCCGGGGTGGTGAGCTGGACCCGGTCCTTGCCGATCCCCGACTTGAGGGCGGCCGGGGTGTCCAGGGCCACGATCTGGCCCTCGTTGATGATGGCGATGCGGTCGCAGTGCTCGGCCTCGTCCATGTAGTGGGTGGTGACGAACACCGTGATCTGCTCGCGGCGGTGCAGCTCGGCGATGTACTCCCAGATCGACGCCCGGGTCTTGGGGTCCAGCCCGATGGTCGGCTCGTCCAGGAACAGCACCCGCGGCGAGTGCAGCAGGCCCCTGGCGATCTCCAGCCGCCGCCGCATGCCGCCCGAGAAGGTCTGGACGAGATCGCCCCGCCGCTCCCACAGGCCGACCATGGTCAGCACCTCGCGCCGGCGGCTGGCCGCGGTGGCCCGGTCGACGCCGTACAGCTCCCCGTGGAACCTGAGGTTCTGCTCGGCCGTCAGGTAGGTGTCGAGGGTCGGCTCCTGGAAGACGAGGCCGATGTGGCGGCGGACCTGGTTGCGCTGGCGGGCGACGTCGAAGCCGGCCACCGTGGCCGACCCGGCCGTGGCGTCGACCAGCGTGCACAGGATCTTGATGGTGGTCGACTTGCCGGCCCCGTTGGGCCCGAGGAAGCCGAAGGTCTCCCCCGGGCGCACGTCCAGGTCGATGCCGGCCACGGCCTCGACCTGCTTGAAACGCTTGACCAGTCCCCGGATGGTGATGGCCGCCGCGGAGTTCTCCATTGGCACCTCACTTCTCTAACGTTGTTCGGGATGCTACTCTAACAACGTTAGAGCGGCAAGCGGGAGG
>DASUPQ010000013.1 GCA_036280995.1 Actinomycetota bacterium
AACCAGGGACCACCCCCGGCGGTCGACGTGGAGGAGCTGGCGCTGCTGGTCGAGGCCGGCCTGCGCCCGGAGCAGGCGGTGGCCGCCGCCACCTCGCTGGCCGCGGACCACCTGGGGCTGGCCGGCGCCGGCCGGGTCGCGCCCGGGGCCCGGGCCGATCTGCTGCTGGTCGACGGCGACCCGCTGGCCGACCTGCAGGCCCTTTCCCGCGTCCGGCTGGTCATCCGCGACGGGCACATGGCGGCGAATTCCCGGGGCTAGAGGTCCCGCCCCGCGTGGTCGCTTGATGACCATTTGCCACCCGATCGCGTCATTCACGACTGATCCAGCCGCTGGGACAGACCCAGGTAGCCCATTTCTTGTGGTTGTTTGAGCAGGGATTTGGCATTCCGTTGTTGCGAATCGCTGATCGCTGTGGTTATCTCTTCGAGAAATCAGCGCGGTGGGGGTACCAGAATGCGCTGATGGGCCGTGAAAGGAGTCTGGTTGGGCACCAAGACGATCACCATGTACGTCTCGGACATCGACAAGTCCGAGATTGCCGAGGGCGAGGCCTACCAGCTGTCCATCCGTCACCCCGACGGGTCGACCCAGCAGCTCGACATCTCGGCCAAGAACTACCGTGACCTCAAGCTCGAGGGCCTCGGCAAGACGCTCAAGAAGCGCGGCCGCAAGCCCGGCTCGACCACGCGGGCGGCGGCAGGTACCCGCCGTCGCGCCAACGGCCGCGCCAACAACAAGGCCGAGGGCGCCTGACCTTCGGCGGTCCCGACGCCCGCGCCGTAAATTGGCGCGGGCGTCGTCGTTTCAGGAGCTCGCCCGGCAGGCGGCGCACACCCCGAAAACATCGGCCTGGTGGCCGGTGATCGTGTATCCGTGGCGGTGCGCGACCCGGGACGCCCACAGCTCCACCTCGCACGTGTCGATCTCGACGACCCGGCCGCATCGCTGGCAAACCAGATGGTGATGGTGCACGGGATTGCAGAGGCGGAACAGCGCCTCCCCGCTTTCGCGCCGGAAGACGTCAACCCGGCCCGAGTCGACCAGCCCCTGGAGGGCGCGGTAGACGGTCGCCAGCCCGACCCCGCGGTCGAGGCGGGCGTGGAGGTCCTTGGCCGAGACGGGACCGTGGGCGCGGCGCAGCGCCTCCAGCACGGCCCTCCGCTGCCTGGTGACACGCGCCGGCTCGGGAATCCGCCCGCCGTTCATGGGAGGAAGTCTATCGCGGGGACCATCTGCGAGAATCGGGCGGTGCCTGCGGTTGCCCAGGGCGCCTACCGGCGCTACGCCCTCGTCTACGACCTGGTCTGGCGGGCCGCCCCCTACGACCGGTTCGTCGACCTGTGCCTGGAGGTGGCCGCCGCCCAGCGGACCCGCGTGCGCCGGGTGCTGGTGGCCGCCTGCGGCACCGGCAACGCCGCCGCCGAGCTGGCCGGCCGCGGCCTCGAGGTCGTCGGGTTCGACCTCTCCCCGGCCATGCTGGCCGTGGCCGCGGCCAAGGTCCAGGGGGGGTCCCCCGGTGAGTCGGGGATCGGGCTGGTGGTCGGCGACCTCCGGGCCGTGCCCGTGCGCGGCGGCTGGGCCGACCTGGTCGTGTGCCTCAACGCCGGCCTCAACTACCTGCTCGAGCCGGCCGAGGTGGTGGCCGCCCTCGGGCACCTGGGCCGCGCCGCCGCCCCCGGGGGCACGGTGGTGGTCGAGCCCCTGTCGGCCCGGTACGTCCACGACGGCTGGCAGCCGGGCCGCCATCTGGACCGCGACGGCCTGCGCCTGGACGCGACCTACGAGGTCGCCGGCGACCTGCTGGTGGAGCGGCTGCGCTGGTCGTTCGGGGGCGTGGAGGAGACCGAGACCTACCGCCAGCGCCTCTACGGCGACGCCGAGCTGGAGGCGCTGGTCGCGGCGGCCGGGCTCCGCCTGGTCGAGCGCCGGCCGATGTGGCCGGCCATCCCGGCCGAGCCGGCCCGGGGGCGCGTGCTGTGGGTGGCCCGGCCGGCGGGCTGACCCGCCTTGCGCGATACGCCAGGACCGGGGTTGGATGGGAGCCGAACCGAAAGTGGTAGGAGAGCCCCCGCGAATGACGTCCACCGTGCACCTCGAGATCCCCGCGTCCGGCGCCTACCTCGCGGTGGTCCGGGCCGCCGCCACCGGCCTGGCGGCCCAGCTCCAGTTCACCTACGAGCAGATCGACGACCTCCGGATCGCGGTCGACGAGGCCTGCACCCAGCTGCTGGCCCGGCGGGGCAGCGCGACCACCCTCAACGTCGCCTACCACCTGGCCGACGCCGAGCTCCGGGTCGACGTCTCCATCGAGGCCCCCGACCGGGGCGACCCGCTGGCCCGGGACACCTTCGCCTGGCAGATCCTCTCGGCCATGACCGACGAGGTGCGGGAGCAGTCGGACGCCGGCCGGCTGTGGCTGAGCTTCCGCAAGGCGGGCGGACGCGGGTGAGCGAGCCGCCGATCGACGGCGTGCGCCGGGAACCGGGCACCAGCAACAACGGCGTGACCTCGCTCAACGGCCGCACGGTGGACCGCGGCCACGCCAAGGACCTGTTCCGGCGCTTCGTCGAGACCCGCAACCCGGCCCTGCGCGAGGAGCTGGTCGGGCTCCACCTCCCCCTGGTCGAGTACCTGGCCCGGCGGTTCCGCAACCGCGGTGAGCCGCTGGAGGACCTGGTCCAGGTGGGCACCATCGGCCTGCTCAAGGCCATCGACCGCTTCGACCTGGAGCGGGAGGTGGAGTTCTCGACCTACGCCACCCCGACCATCGTCGGCGAGCTCAAGCGCCACTTCCGGGACAAGGGCTGGGCCGTGCGGGTCCCCCGCCGGGTGCAGGAGCTCCACCTCGAGCTGGACCGCACCATCGCCAGCCTGAGCCAGGAGCTCGGCAGGCCGCCCACGCCGAGGGAGATCGCTGCACGTGCCGGCGTGGACGAGG
>DASUPQ010000014.1 GCA_036280995.1 Actinomycetota bacterium
GCTGGACGCCTTCGTGGGAGGACGGGCCTCCGGGGAGTCCCGCGAGCTGGACTTCATGCCCTGGGGCGGTGCCTACAACCGCCGGCCCCCCGACGCCACCGCCTTCGTCCACCGCGACCAGCGCTTCCAGCTCAAGCACGCCGTGGTGGTGGATCCCGACACGCCGCCGGCGAGCCAGGCCGCGGCCCGCCGGGCGGCCGCCCGATCCTGGGCGTCGGTCCACCCATGGGGCTCGGGACGGGTGTTCCAGAACTTCGCCGACCCCGACCTGGAGCACTGGGCCGAGGCCTACTACGGCCCGAACTACGCCCGCCTGGTCCGGGTCAAGGCCCGGTACGACCCGTCGAACCTCTTTCATTTCCCGCAGTCGCTGCCCCTGCGCCCGTGAGCGAGTTGCCGTTCGATTGTTGGCCGGGCGTTGGCCTTGCGGCCGATGGTCCGAGACCGCGAGGAGGTTGAGGCGCAGCAGCAGGGTGGCGATGGTCCGGTCGAGCTCGAACGCACCTACCGTGCCAGATCACCGGCGCTACGGCCGACATCCCGGTGATTGACACCGTATTGGGTGCCTCTTACCTTCCATCCGAAGGCGCGCCATGGGGGTGACCGCTTGCGCACGACCGATGAGAGCATCCCAAGTCGCATGCCAACGCTGTTCGTTGGCCACGGTAACCCCATGAACGCCCTTCAGGCCAATGACTACACCAAGGCCTGGGCGAGCCTGACCGCCGCGCTGCCTCGGCCGCGGGCGATCCTTTCCGTATCGGCCCACTGGTACGTTCCAGGCGGCCGTGTCACCGACGGCGAGCGACCGCGGACCATCCACGACTTCGGCGGGTTCCCGCATGAGCTGTACCAAGTCCAGTACCCGGCGCCCGGGTCACCAGAGCTCGCCCGTCGCGTCCGCGACCTGTTGACCCCTACCCCGGTTGAGCTGGATCGGCGGTGGGGGCTGGACCACGGCACATGGTCGGTTCTCATGCACATATTCCCGAAGGCTGACGTCCCCGTCGTGCAGTTGGGCATCGACGAGACCCTTACCCCCCAGCAGCACTATGACCTTGCCGGTCGGCTGCAGGTGTTGCGCGATGAGGGGGTCCTGATCTTCGGGTCTGGCAACGCGGTACACAACCTGCACGCCTATGCCTGGGGACGGCGGCCGGTCGAGCCCTACGTGTGGGCCGTCCGGTTCGAGTCCAGGCTGCGGGAGCTGATCATGGCGCAGGATCTGGGCAGCGTGGTGGCCTACGAGACGCTTGGTGAGGACGCCGCGCTGGCCGTACCAACCCCCGAGCACTACCTGCCGCTCCTGTACGTACTGGCGCAGCGTCGGCGCGATGAGCCTGTCACCTTCCCGGTAGAGGGATTCGACGGCGGCTCGGTGTCCATGCTCGGCGTCCGCGTCGGCTAATCAGCAGGCTGCAAGGAGAGGGCGCCGCTCGGGTTCACCAGGCTCCTAGGCCAGCTCCCGTGGCGGCCGTATCGAGACGTCCGGCACGGCTCCATGCTCAGCCGCTCGGCCAGGGTGGCAGCCAGCAGCAGGCCCGTGCTGGCGATGGCGTGGGTGTCATCGAAGCAGATGTCGAGCTGGTCCGGGGTGTGGGAGGATCCCAACTGAGAAAGGTGCCCGCCTGGTCGGGAGATACGGCTGCCCTTGCAGGCGCCATTCTCCCAGCTCATGGGGTAGTGCCCCGGTTGGCGGGCGTCGTTGCCACCAAGACGCCACCACACGACGGAACCACCGATGAGTTCTGGAAGCGGCGGGCCGTCGTAGCCAGAGCGGACGGAAAGGAACGGCGTGATGGCGGCAGGGTATGTGGACACCAACGGGGTGCGGTTGTGGTACCAGGAGCTGGGCCGACCTGACGGGGCGCCGGTGCTGCTGGTGATGGGGGGTGGGGCGTCGGTGGTCTGGTGGCCACCCGAGCTGCTCCAGGGTCTCGTCGGTGCCGGGTTCCGGGTGGTGCAGTTCGACAACCGGGACGTCGGACGGTCGAGCTATGTCGACTGGGCCAGCGCGCCGTACGGGATCGAGGACATGGCCGGCGATGCCATGGGGGTGCTCGACGCGGTCGGCATCGACGCCGCCCACCTTGTCGGCGTGTCGGTGGGCGGAATGATCTGCCAGGCCGCCGCCTTGCGGTATCCCGGTCGCGTGCGCTCCTTGACGCTCATCAGCACCACCCCAGGGCCCGACCCACGCCTGTCGCCGGGTGACGAGGCGGTGTTCGCTGGTCTTGACCGCCCGGTCCAGACCGATGCGGACATCGCCGAGCTGGAGGTCGACTTCTGTCGCGCCGTGGCCGGGAGCCGGTTCGAGTTCGATGAGCAGTACTACCGCGACATCGTCGCCGCCGACCTGGCCCGGGGCATGAACCCGGCAGCCAACGCGCCCTCGGCGTCGTCACGCATCGACGAGCTCGCCCGAATTCAGGTCCCGACGCTGGTCGTCCACGGC
>DASUPQ010000015.1 GCA_036280995.1 Actinomycetota bacterium
GTGCCGGTCGTCGGCGCCGACGACGAGCAGCACCGGCACCCGCAGCCGCGCCATAGCCGCCCCGGCCTCCACCCCCCCGTACCCCGAGGGTCCCGACAGGCTGACCACCCCGGCCACCGGCGGGCGGATCCGGGTCGCGGCCGCCAGCACCGCCGTGCCCCCCATCGACGAGCCGATCAGCACCACCCGCTCGGCGCCGCGGCGGCGCAGCTCGGCGGTGGCCGCGATCACGTCGTTGTCGACCCGGCTGTCCGGTCCGGGCCGGGAGTCCCCGGAGCCGGCGAAGTCGAAGACCAGCACCCGATAGCCGCGCCTGGCGAACTCCCGCGCCTGGGGGAGCCACTCGCACAGATCGCTGCCGAGCTGGTGGGCGAGCACCAGCCCGGTCTGCCCGCTGCCAAGCACCACCCCGACCAGGGTGGACCCGTCGGTCGTGGGGAACCGGAACACCCCGGCCGCCTCGGCGGCCCGCAGGCACGGCCCGGCGGCCGCGGCGGAGGTGGTGGGTGGCACGGCGGTGGAGGCTGTCGTCGCCGGCCCTTCGGTCGGCTCACCGTCGCCGGGCCCGCCGCAGGCCGAGGCCAGCACGAGAGCGACGACGGCGAGGGCCCGGCGCCCGCCGTGGGCAGGTTGCCTGCGAGGCTCGTCGCGATTCCTCATCCTTGCTCTTTGCGTTCATCGCCACCGCACCGCCGTGCAGGTAGGTTGAACGCCTGGCGGGCGTGGAGCAGGGACGACCAGGAGGGGTGGAAGGATGCGGATCGGGCTGACCGGGATCTACGTCGACGACCAGGACCGGGCCGAGCGGTTCTACACCGAGGTGCTCGGCTTCAAGGTCAAGACCAGCGCCGCCTACGGCCCCGGGGAGCGGTGGCTGAGCGTGGTCGCACCCGAGGACCCCGACGGGGTCCAGCTGGTGCTGCACCTGACCGACGAGCCGGCCCGGGCGTTCCGGGCGGCCAGCCGTGAGCAGGGCCGGCCGGTGATCTCGCTGACCACCACCGACTGCGCCGGTGAGGCCGAGCGGCTCAAGGCCAAAGGGGTGGTGTTCGTCAAGGAGCCGGGGCGGATGGCCTACGGCGGCATGGACGCGGTGTTCGACGACACCTGCGGCAACCTCATCAACCTCCACCAGGACTGAGAGGCTCGATGGGACGCTTGGTCATCAACAACGCCGTCACGGTCAACGGCGCCTTCGAGGCGCCGTCACCCGAGGAATGGCTGGTGCTGGACGCCGACAGCAACAACGTCTCACTGGAGCAGTTCCTGGTCGCCGACGCGATGGTGCTGGGCCGCAAGACCTATGAGGGGCTGGTGAGGGGCTGGCCGCGGTCTGGCCGACCCTGGCCGACGACCCGGCCCTTGGCGTGTTCGCCAACCGGCTGAACAGCATGCCCAAGTACGTCGCCTCCCGGAGCCTCCAGGAGCCGCTGGAGTGGAACGCCACCCTGCTCAAGGGCGACCTGGCCGAGAGCGTGCCCGCGCTCAAGGAGCGGCACGGGCTCCTGGTCGTCTCCGGCGCCGGCGAGCTGGCCCATGCCCTCACCGACCAGGGCCTGGTCGACGAGTTCTGGTTCTGGGTGTACCCCTGGCTGTGGCCGGCCGGACCGCGGATCTTCGACGGTGCCGGGCCGGTCCGGCTGGAGCTGATCGGGTCGACGGCCTTCGCCTCCGGCGTGGTCCGGCTGGCCTACCGGCCCGCTTCCGGTTAGCCGGGCGGCGGCGCCGTCGCCGGGTCGACCAGCTCCGAGAGCACCCGGAGCAGCTCCAGCCACCCCTCGAAGCGCAGCGGGTCGCGTCCGTCGGTCGTGGCCGTCCCGGCGAGCGGCTGCGCCTGCTCGACCACGATGCGGATCAGCATCGGTGCCACCGCCATCACGCCTCCTCGCCGGAACGGTGCATCCCCGCAGGTTGGCGTTCCCCGCCACTGCACGACGGTTCAGGAACGCTCCCAGGTGATCGGGACGCGTGGGTCGGGGGTGTAGGAGCAGTACCGGCCGGTCCGGATGGTGGAGGACAGGTGGCGGCCGAGCGCGGGGTTGGCGCGGGCGAGGTTGGCCATGGCCGTGCGGATCGCCCTGGTCGCGTTGAGCCTGGCCCGCTCGGCGTGGGACGCCGCCCGGCGGTCGCGCCCGCCCAGCCCGACCGCCCGGGCCAGCTCGTCGGTCAGGAAGTCCAGCTCGGCTCGGGCCCTGGCCGCGCGGGCCGGGTCGTTGAAGCTCTCCGCCTCCTCCAGCTCCGCCCGCAGCTCGTCCAGCCGGGCCTTGTAGGCGGCCTTGGCGGTGGCGTCCAGCAGCTCCCCGGCGTCGCCGAGGTCCGGGCGCAGGGCCAGCTCACCGTCGCCGGCGAGCGACCTCGGCCCCATGGGCGCCGCCGTCGCCGCCTGGCCCTCGGCCGCCTCCAGGTCGATGGCGTGGAGCTCCGTTCCCGGATTGGCCAGCAGCCGGGCCAGGTGGTGCAGGCCCTTGGCGTCCTTCAGCCGCACCACGACGCCTTCGTAGCCGACCGTCCAGTACTCGCCTTCCTGGCGGAACAGGTTCCTGGCGGCCGCGGGCGCGGCGACCTCGGCGGCCGTCCCGGCGCGGGACGTCTCGCCTGGCTGGAGGGCCCGGATCTCCTCGGCCAGGGCGGTCATGCCCAGGGTGCCGGCGGTGGCCAGGGCCTGGTCCAGGAGCTCGGCCGCCCGCCGCCCGTCGGTGGCCTGGCCCCGAGCCAGCAGCATGCGGGCGTACTCGTAGCGGCTGCGGGCCAGCAACGGCCTGGCCCCGAGCCGGCGATGGACGGCGATCGCCGCCTCGAAATGGTCGCCGGCCTCCGGCCAGCTCGAGGTCACCGTGGCCAGCAGGCCCAGGTAGAACGACACCGACCCCAGGCACACCACCGGGTGGGGCATCGCGACCACGACGACCTGGTTCCGGTACGGCAACAGCGCCTCGTAGAGCCGGCCGGCCGCGCCCGGCTCGCGGAGCCGTGCGGCCACCAGGGCGGCAACGGCCATCACCGGCGGCCAGAGGCCGTCGCGGGGCCGCCCGAGGAGCCCGCTCGCCAGGTGCTGGAGCGACCCGCGGGCGGCGGCTTCGTCGCCGTGGTCGGTGTCGGTCAGGGCCAGCCAGAGCCTGGGCCAGGCAGACCAGGGCGTGCTCACCATCTGCTCCTGCCAGGCGGGGCGCAGCTCCTGGAGGCGACCTTGGGCCCAGCGGAGCGCCTCGATCAGGTCGTTGTAGGCGAAGGCGGTGTTCGGTCCGTCCGGCTGCGAGGAGCGGGCCTGCTCGGCCAGCGCCTCGGCTTCGCCCAGGGACCCCTGGAGCAGCGCCAGCATGGCCCGCATCGTCGACGCCACCCACCGATGGGACGGCATGTGGAGCTCCTCGGCCAGCCGGGCACAGGCCACGACGTCGTGCTCCACCACCCCGATGTCCCCCGACTGCAGCGCGCTGGTCGCCCGCCGGCTGCGGCCGGCCAGCTCGAGGTCCTGGTCGCCGGTCGCCCGGGCCAGCCGCAGCAGCTCCTCGGCAACGGCCGAGCGCTCCTCCAGCCCGTCCGGTCCCCACACGGCCATCCACCGTGCGCGCAGGGCGCCCGCGAGGGCGGCGGCGTCGCCGAGGCGCCGGCCCAGCTCGACCGCCTCCCGGCTGATCGGCCCGGCCAGCTGCGTCTCGTCCGAGAAGGTCAGCTCCAGCGACAGGCGCGCCAGCAGCCGAGCCCGCACGGGGCTGTCGGACGCCGGCACCGCGTCCAGGGCCTCCCGCAGGAGCCCGACGAGCCGCCGGTTGACCGTCCCTCCCCCGAGCAGACGGGCGCCGAACACCAGCGCGGCCTGGGCGAGCTGCTCGCTCGAGCCCAGCCGCCGGCTCAGCTCCGCCGCCTCCAGGCAGCTCTCCTCCGCCTCCCGGTAGCGTCCCGCCCTGGCCAGGGCCGCGCCGAGCCGCAGCAGCAGGTCGCAGCGAACCGGCTCGTCCGGGCCGACGAACCGCAGGGTCTGCAGCGCCCGCCGGTACTGGACGGCGGCCTCCTCATACGCGTGCAGGTCCATGGCGCGCTCGCCGGCTTGGCGGGCGTAGGCCAGCGCCTTGGCCGCCTCACCGGCGGCCGCGGCCTCGGCGAAGTGGCGGGCGAGCTCGGCGACATGGGACGCCAGGCCGCCGCCGTACTGGTGCTCGATCGACTCGCCGACGCGCCGGTGCAGGTCCACCCGGGTCGGGATCGGCAGCCGCTCGTAGAGCACCTCCCGGATCAGGGAGTGCGAGAAGCGGTAGCGGCCGGCGGCGCCTTCGCCCTCGATCACCACGTCCAGCGCCGCGGCTTCCGACAACCCGCCGAGGATGCGCTCGATCGGCAGCTCGCAGGCGGGCCCGAGCAGCGGCAGGTCGAACTCCCGGCCCACCACCGCCGCCACCGACAGCACCTGCACGGCATCGGCGGACAGCGGGGCCAGCCGCCGTCCGATCGCCGTCCGCACGCTCCCGGACAACGGCACCCGGAGCCGGCCGGGGTCCTGCAGCGTGACGTCGCCGCCCAGCAGCCGCACCGTCTCCCGGACGAACAACGGGTTCCCCTCGGTCGCCTCGTGGACGGCGGCGACCATCGCCTCGGAGGGTTCCACCCCCGACAGCGCCTCGATGAGGCCGCCCACCTCGCCACGGTCCAGACCCCGGAGGCTGAGCAGATGGCCCTCGCGGACCAGCTGCGAAATCGTGTCGCCGGCCCCGTGCACGCGATCGGCCGTCACGTCGCGATAGGTCCCCACCAGCAGCAGCCGGCCTCCATGGGGGTCGCGGGCCAGGAACTCCAGCAACAGCAGCGAGGAGGCATCGGCCGCCTGGAGGTCCTCCAGCACCAGCATCAGCGGCTGCGCCGCCGCCGCCTCCCGCAGGAACCCGGCGACCGCCTCGTACAGCGAGAAGCGCGCCGCATCGGAGGCCCAAGCGGAAGGGGCCGGGACCGTGGTCGTTCCGAGGCGCTCGCCCAGGCCAGGCACCAGCTGGGCGACCTGGCCCGCTCCGGCGCCCAGCCAGGCGCCGACGGTCTGGTCGTCGAGGCCCTCCGCGAGCAGCTGGAGCGTCTGCGCCCACGGCCAGAACGGGGGCGCGCCTCCAGCCTCCCAGCAACGAACCCAGTGCACCCGCGCCCCCCGCTTGGCCGCGTGGTCCGCCAGGTGCTGCGCCAGCCACGTCTTGCCGATGCCAGGCTCCCCAGCGATCAGCAACACCCGCATGCGTCCGGCGATCGCGTCCTCCAGGCCAGCCACCAGGTCGGCCAGCTCCCGGTCCCGGCCCACGAACGCCCGCCCTGCCCCCCGCCCGGCAGGATGTTCCACGTTCATCGCGCTGACCAGCCTAACCCGAGCCCAGGACGCCCGGAACACTCTCCGCCGGGGTGCGCGGCTACGGTTGCCGTGGGACGAGGGAGGTGACGCGCTCGCGGAACAGCTCCAGCTGCCGGGCCTCGTCGGCGAGCGGCCAGACGAAGATCCGCCGCGCGCCCGCCTCGATCCAGGCGGTGAGCCGCTCGGCGCACAGCTCCGCCGGGCCGATCAGCAGGGGGGCGGAACGCAGCGCCTCGGCCGGCCGGTGCAGCATCGGCGCGAGCACGCCGGTCAGCGTCCGTTCGGCTTCGCCCTTGTCCTCGGTGATGTGCAGCCAGGTCGTGGCGATCGCGCTCGCGAGCAGGCCCGGCGTCCTGCCGAGGCGCCGTCGTTCCTCGGCGAGCCGGTCCAGGCTCTCGCGGAACCGCTCGGGCGTGGTGTTGTAGGCGGACGCGAGCCAGCCGTCGCCCAGGCGGGCCACCCGTCGCAGCCCGGCCGGCGAGCCCCAGCTCGCGACCCAGATCGGCGGGCCGGGTCGCTGCACCGGCCGCGGTTGGAGCACGACGTCGCGGGTCGAGTAGAACTCGCCCTCGAACCCGTGGACGTCGTCGTGGAGCAGCACGCGCAGCACCCGCAGGGCCTCGTCGAAGCGTCGCCATCGCTCCTGGAACCCGATACCGGCGGCCGCGTAGTCACCCGGCGAGGACCCAGGACCCACCCCGGCGACCAGGCGGCCGCCGGACAGGATGTCGATCGCGGCCAGGGTCTTGGCCAGCTGCACCGGCCCGCGCAGCACGGGAAGGCTGGCGGTGGTGACGAGCGTCATGTCCCCTGACGACTCGATCGACGCGCCGAGCGCGGTCGGGCCGTCGAGCCACGGCCGGCCGAAGACCAGGTGGTCGTTGGCGCAGAGGTAGCGGTAGCCGAGCCCCGCCGCCGCACGGGCGTAGGCCCCGAGGCCATGCCGGGACCGTGGGGTCCCGAGGTCGATCAGCGGCAGGTGAGCTCCATATGCCACCTCCTGATCTGGGGTCATGCCTCCGGACGCTACAGCCACGCCGGCTTCCGGACGACGGCCTCCAGGTAGTCGAGCCGCAGCACCAGGGTCTCGTCCTCGGACACGTCGAAGCGCCTGGCCACCTCCAGCAGCTCGGCCTTCAGGGCGCCGGCACGGTCCGGGCCCAGCGCCTGCAGCGCCTTGGCGGTCGGGTCGTGGAAGCTGCCGAAGTACTCCACCTGGTGCTCGGCCGATGGGAAGCGCCACAGGAAGCTGCGCCGCGGGGCGGTGATGGCCACCTCGGGACCGAACAGCTCGCGCAGCCGCTCCTGGGTGCCCCCCAGGATCGGCGCCTCGAGGGCTGCCGTCGCCGGGAGCTGCCTGCCGATGGCGGCGAACAGCTCGCCGACATAGCCGTCGGGGGTCCAGCAGACCATGCCGATCCGCCCACCTGGCCGGCAGACACGGAGCAGCTCCTCGACCGTGCCCTCCTGGTCGTGGGCCGAGATGGCATCACCGGCCGACAGCACGACCTCGAAGGAGCCGTCGGGGAACGGGAGCTGCTCGGCGTCGCCCTCCAGGAAGGCCACCTCCAGGCCCTCGGCCTCGGCGCGTCGCTGGGCCCGCTCCAGCAGCTGGGGAACGTCGACGCCCACGGCCCGGCAGAAGCGGCGGGCGGCGGCCAGTGCGCCGCTGCCGCTGCCGCAGGGTACGTCCAGCACGCGCTCACCGGCGCGCAGGTCGACCGATTCGCAGAGCAGCTCGCTGGTGAGCAGGGTCCGCGCTCCGATGGCGGCGGCGTCGCCCACCGACCGGCTGGATCCCAGGAGCTTCTTCTCAGGGCTGGCGCGCACGGGACTCCTCTCGGAAGTGCTGTGACCTCAAGGCTCGCCGGATCAGTGAATCAGGTCAAGTTACAGATTCTCCACTCTGATAAGCTCTGCTTATGCTGGATCCTCGCCGGCTCCGTGTGCTGCGGGAGGTCGCCGGCCAGGGCTCGTTCTCGGCCGCGGCCGAGGCGCTCGCGTTCACGCAGTCGGCGGTCAGCCAGCAGGTCGCCGCCCTCGAGCGGGAGACGGGCACCAGGCTCGTCGAACGTGGCGTGCGACCGGTGCGCCTCACCGACGCCGGCCGCGCCCTGCTGGTGCACGCCGAGGCGGTCCTCGCCCGCCTGGACGAGGCCCAGCAGGAGCTCGGGGAGATCGCCGGGTTGCGGCGGGGCCGCCTGCGGCTGGCCAGCTTCCCCACCGCCATCGCCACGCTCGTCCCCCGGGCCGTCGCGCTGTTCAACCAGCGCCACCCCGAGGTCGACCTGACCGTGGTCGACGAGCACCAGCAGGGGCTGGTCCCGATGCTTGCCCGCTGGGAGCTGGACCTTGCCCTCATCTACGACCACGAGGCCCTGCCCGGGCCCGAGGTGCGTCTGGAGCGGACCCAGCTGCTGGACGACCCGTTCGAGCTCGTCGTGCCCGACGGCCACCGCCTCGCTCGCCGCGCGTCGGTCGCTCTGGAGGCGCTCGCCGGCGAGACCTGGATCGGCGGCACACCGGACGGCGCCTACGCCCAGATCATCCTCCACAGCTGCCGGGCGGCCGGCTTCGAGCCACGCGTCGTCTTCGGCAGCGACGACTACAACGCCGTGCAGGCCTTTGTCGCTGTCGGCCTGGGGGTTGCCATCCTTCCCCGCCTGGCGCTCTCGTTCCCGCGACCGGGCCTCACGCGCGTCGCCCTGACCGACCCGCCGGTGCGGCGAATCGCCGCCGCCCGGCTGGCGGCCAGCTTCCGCTCGGCGGCCACGGCGTCGATGCTCGGGGTCCTGAAGGAAACGGCGGGTACCTGGGCTGGTGTCGGACGGCACGATGCGCCGGTGACGGCCGGCACCGCCGGCCGCCGCCTCGGGCGTCATGCTTCGAATGGATAGGCGACAACTGGCGCCCGGCATGTCAAGGAGGAACTGACATGGCCACCAAGCAGAAGCAGGCGCTCGACGACCGCGGGTTGATCCGCCACCAGCTGCGGCTCGGAGCTGGGTTGATCGCGTATGGTCACCACAGCTCGTCCGTGGGCGGCCAGTGACATGCCCCGGACCCTGCGTCAGCTCTGGGCCGACGAGGACGACGCTCACGACCGGGAGTTCGCGTACAAGCGGCGAGCGACCCGTCGGCGCGCCAAGCAGGCCGGCCGTGCCCGCAGGCCGGTCGTGATCCATGGGAAGGCTCAGTAGACTTCACCCATGGACGTCCTGGTGGCCGGTGGCCACGGAAAGATCGCCTTGCGCCTGTTGGGGCTGCTGGCCGCGAAGGGTCATCGCGCCCGTGGCCTGATCCGCAAGCCTGAGCAGGCCGCCGACCTCGAGGCGGTCGGCGCGGTGGCGGTCCTCGGCGACCTGGAGGCCGACGCGAGCCTGGCCGAGTACGTCGAGGGCGCCGACGTGGTGGTCTTCGCCGCCGGCGCGGGCCCGGGCAGCGGTCCGGAACGCAAGCGGACCGTTGACCTCGGCGGTGCCGTCAAGCTCGTCGACGCGGCCCTGGCGGTCGGCGTGCGCCGGTACGTGATGGTCAGCTCGATCGGGGCGGACCGGCCGCAGGCCGCGTCCGGCGGCATGCGGCCCTACCTCGCGGCGAAGGCCGAGGCCGACGACTATCTGATGGCGAGCGGCCTGGAGTACACGATCGTCCGCCCCGGCTCGCTCACCGACGATCCGGGGACCGGGCGGGTCCGCGTGTCCACGGACCTGGGCAGTCGCGGACAGATCCCGCGCGACGACGTCGCGGCGGTCATCGCCGAGGTGCTCGACGCCCCGAACACGATCGGCGTGACCTTCGAACTGTTCAGCGGCGACCTCCTGGTGGTTGAGGCCGTCCGGTCGCTCTGACCGCCGGGACCGGGCACCTCAGCTCGGGAGCCGGCCGCCGAGCGCCCGGGAGCCTTGGATGAACGCCTCGTAGACGGGGTCCGGGGCCAGCAGGGCGTTGATCATGAGGCCGAGCTGCCGGCGGCCGTCCGGGGTGCTGAGGACGATGCTCAGGAAGCCGGGGATGCCGCCGGCGTTGCCGAGCAGGGGACCGGCGGGCGTCTCGACCTCCACCAGTCCCAGGCCGTAGCGGTCGTACAGGGGGAGCGGGGCGGAACCAGGGGGGACCGCGACCATGGTCGTCATCTCGGCCAACAGCGGGGGTGGCAGCAGCCGGCCGCC
>DASUPQ010000016.1 GCA_036280995.1 Actinomycetota bacterium
GACCAGGGCGAGCCCGGTCATCAGCGCACCGGCCGCCACCGCGATCACCGCCCGGAAGGCGTTGCCCCGGTGCTTGGCGAACAACACGTCGTCGGGCAGTCGGGTGATCACCAGCAGGGCGGCGACGAGGGTGATCGTCTCCACCAGGATTTGGGTGAGGGCCAGGTCCGGCGCGCCGCGCAGGATGAACAGCACCGCGACCGAATAGCCGACGCCGCCGACCATCAGCACCGCCGGCAGGGCCTTGCGGGCCCGCAGGGTGGCCGCCGCCACGGCCAGGATGACCACGCAGATCACCAGGGTGGCGGGTTCGCCCAGCACTTCGACAGTTTCGGGCCCGACGCCGGAGGTGAGCAGCATGGTGCCCGGGAACAGCACCAGCACCATCAGGATCGCGCCCAACGAGACCGGCAGGGACCCGCGCTGGGTGGCGTTGGTGACACCGTCAGCGACGACGTCGACGCCCTTGATGCCGACGCGGTAGGCGACGCCGGGCTCGGCGCCGGGCCGGGCGATCGCGTCCCGTCGCCGCTCGACCGCCCGCTGGCCGAGGAAGACGGTCGCGCCGATCAGCCAGCCGGCCGCGGACAGGGCCAGCGGGATCGACCAGCCGTGCCACAGCGCCATCGCGCCCGGGTGGGTGGGGCCGGCGGTCTGCGCGTACGACTGCAGCAGTGGCTCCAGCAGGCCGGGGGCGACGCCGAGGACCAGGCCGATGGCGACCATCACCACGGTGGGGCCGACCATGAACACGCTGGTCGGACCGGGTTCGGTGGCCGGCACGTCCTTCTTGGTGGCGAACGCGCCCCAGATGAACCGGGCGCTGTAGGCGGTGGTGACGGCCGAACCCAACGCCATCACGGTGACCGCGAGCAGCCCGCCGGTGCCGCCCTCCAGCAGGCCGGCGTAGTCCGCCTCCTTGGCCACGAAGCCGAGCATCGGCGGGATTCCGGCCATGCTGATCGCTGACAACACTGCGAGCACGGCCATGAAGGGCATCCGCTTGCCGAGGCCGGAGAGCCTGGTCAGGTCACGGGTGCCGGTGGAGGTGTCGATGATGCCGACCGCGAAGAACAGCGGCGCCTTGAATGTGGCGTGGGCGATCAACATGGCCAGCGCGCCGAGCAGCGCGTCCGGGTTGCCGGCGCCGGCGACCAGCGTCATCAGCCCGAGCTGGGAAACGGTGCCGTAGGCCAGCAGCAGCTTGAGGTCCCGCTGGCGCAGTGCGATGACCGCGCCGAAGAGCATGGTGGCGCCGCCCAGGGTGATCAACAGCGGCTGCCATATCCCCAGCGTCGCGAACGCGGGAGCGAGCCGCAGGAACAGGTAGATGCCGGCCTTGACCATGGTGGCGGCGTGCAGGTAGGCGCTGGCCGGGGTGGGCGCGGCCATCGCGCCGGGCAGCCAGAACTGGAACGGGACGATCGCCGACTTGCTGATCCCACCGATGATCAGCAGCACGACCGAGGTGGTGATCAGTGGCCCGGACGGCGGCTCGGCCAGGATCTCGGAGATGGTGAAGGTGCCGGCCAGGACGCCGAGCATCACGGCGCCGACGAGCATCACCAGGCCGCCTGCGGTGGTCACCAGCAGCGCCTGCGACGCGGCCGTCCGGGACGACTTCTTGCCGGCCCGGTGCGCGATGAGCAGGTAGGACAGGATGCCGGTGAGCTCCCAGAAGATCACCAGCAGGATCAGGTTGTCGGCCCAGACCAGACCGAGCATGGCGCCGGCGAACGCGACCAGCGAACCGCTGTACTTGGTCAGGCCGTCGTCGTCGGGCGGGAAGTACCGCGCCGAGTAGACCAGCACCAGCGCCCCGATGAAGGCGATGATCAGTGTCAACGCCATCGCCAACGCGTCCATCCGGAGGTCGATGGCCAGGTCGATGGCCGGCACCCACTCGGTGTGCGAGGTCAATGCACCGCCGTCCATCACGGCCGGCAGCATCGCCGCCGCCCAGACCGTGGTGATCGCCGGCAGCACGGCGAGCAGGGCCAGGGCGGAGCGACCAAGGTGCGTGCACAGGGTCGGCGCGAGCAGAGCGACCGCCAGGTAGGCGACCAGCATCAGCGGCGCATGGGAAAACAACGCGGCCCCGGTCATGATGCCCGCCGGGCCACCCGGAAGGGCGTCGGTTCGCCGCCACCGCAGGGCGGGTCGGACGGGCGCACGGGTCTCCCGAAAATCTTGGGGGGCTGGAGTAACCACCCTACCGAGTCCCACCGACCCCATCGTGCGGTGCGGGGGCCGGCGGACCGGTCCTCGATCGGCCTCACCAGAGGGGCGTCGAGAATCAGAGAAGGGCGCGAGCGCGCGCCGCGTCGGTCTCCAACTCGGCGAAGACCCCGCGGATCGCGTCCAGGGAGTCGTTGACTTCGGCGGCCCGGCTCGAGGCGTCGGTTTCCATGCCGACCAGCCCGGCGGTTGTGGACAGCTCG
>DASUPQ010000017.1 GCA_036280995.1 Actinomycetota bacterium
TCCGCCACCCAGCGGCCACGCCCTCCTGACGTCAGCGGCCAGCCAGATGCCTCCAGCACTCCAGGGCACCTGATCACGTGAGTTGTTCCGACTCCCCATGACGCTCGCCAGTAACCTGGGCCGGTCGGCCGGGGCCCTGCAAGCGCCTTGCCTGGACGCGAGCGGCACAGAGGCCGGGCTGGCGAGGAGGAGCATGGGAGACCTTGCCGAGCA
Source organism: Actinomycetota bacterium (assembly GCA_036280995.1). Taxonomy (NCBI): domain Bacteria; kingdom Bacillati; phylum Actinomycetota; species Actinomycetota bacterium. The sequence continues at coordinate 214 of DASUPQ010000017.1, forward strand.
CGTTGACGGCCTGCCGAACCTGTGCGGTTCGGAGCAGCGGATCCAGGAGGCGGTCGCTGCCGAACGGGCGCGGCCGGTCTTCGCCGGACGATCCTCGGTGAACATCGCCGGCATTGACAGCGCGTTCGCGGTCGCCCTGCACATGCACCAGCCGCTCATCCCAGCCGGCGGACCGGACCTGCGCACCGCCGCCATCGTGAGCAACCTGCAGTGGATGCTGGAGCATCCCGACGTGGGCGACAACCACAACGCGCCGATGTTCCACTGGTGCTACAAGCGGATGGGGGAGTTCATCCCCACGCTGCTCGCCGAGGGCAAGCAGCCACGGATCATGCTGGAGTATTCGGGCACGCTGCTGCACGGGCTGCGCCGGGCCGGGCTGGATGACATCTTCGACGCCCTGCGGCCCTTGACCTGCGATCCCGACCTGCGGGAGGCGGTGGAGTGGCTGGGCTGTCCATGGGGGCACGCGGTCGCCCCCTCCACCCCGGTGCAGGACTACCGGCTGCAGGTGAAGGCCTGGCAGCACCACTTCGCGGCCATCTTCGGCCTGGAGGCGCTGGGTCGGGTGCGCGGCTTCTCCCCCGCCGAGATGGCGCTGCCCAACCACCCCGATGTGGCGTATGCGTTCGTCAAGACCCTCAACGAGTGCGGCTATGGGTGGCTGCTGGTCCAGGAGCACTCCGTCGAGCTGCCAGACGGTCGGCCGCTGGAGCGCCCCCACCTGCCCCACCGGCTGGTCTGCACCAGCTCGGCTGGGGACACCGCCGAGATCGTGGCCGTGGTCAAGACCCAGGGCAGCGACACCAAGCTGGTCGGCCAGCTGCAGCCCTACGACGAGGCCAAGAGCCTGTCCCGCCTTGAGCTAGGCGGCCGCCTCGTGCCGCCGTTGGTCACCCAGATCGCCGACGGCGAGAACGGCGGCGTGATGATGAACGAGTTCCCCCCCAAGTACGTCGAGGTGGTCCGGGAATGCTCCGGCACTCGGACGCCGATGCTGAACGTCACCGAGTACCTGGAGCAGCTGTTCGCCACCAGCGTCCAGCCGGCCGATCTGCCGGTGATCCAGCCGCTGTACCAGCACCGCATCTGGCAGCAGGTGGCGCCAGGGGACGGCCCCGACCGGCTCGCCAACGTCATCGAGCGGCTGCGGCACGAGGACAGCCGCTTCCACGTCGAAGGCGGCAGCTGGACCAGCGACTTGTCCTGGACCCGCGGCTACGACAAGGTGCTGGTCCCGATGGAGCAGGCGAGCTCCCTGTTCCATGAGCGGGTGCTGGCCCGGGGCGTCCCCTCCGACGACCCGCGGTACCGCAGGGCGCTGTTCCACCTGCTCGCGGCCGAGACCAGCTGCTACCGCTACTGGGGCGAGAGCGTCTGGACCGACTACGGCGCCGAGCTGTCACGTCGGACCGCCGACATCATCACCTACGACCTCTGAGACCAGAGCCACACCCGGCTGGTTCAATCGGCTCCATTTGGGCGTGCTGCGTGTACGGCCGCCGCTGCCGCGGCCGCCGCGCTTATCCTGGCCAGGCGGAAGGCGGTGGCCGGGAGGCTGCAGCGACCCATGGGCGGTGGCCCTCGTGTCGACCAGCGGTGACACCTGGATGGAGGACATGGCATGGCGGACTTCGATGAGCTGACCTGGCAGGAGGCGATGCGCCGAGGCCACGCGGCGCTGCTGGACTCCGAGCACCTGTATGACGACATCAACGCCTCGGAAGGGCGCTCCAATCTCGACATCGAGAAGCACCTGCGACGATCGGAGGTCAAAGCCGCCCAGGCCCGAGTCTGGCTCGCGCTGGCCAGCGAACTTGGTAGCCAGGGCGATCGCTACGGCCACCCAAGCACCTGACCGGAACCTTCGAGTGCGTTCAGCGGGTCGGCAGCGCGTACAGGCTGATGGCCAGGAAGTGGGCGGCCACGGCGGCGATGACCAGCAGGTGGAAGACCTCGTGGTAGCCGAACACGGCCGGTGCCGGGTCGGGGCGGCGCAGGGCGTACACGGCCGCCCCGGCCGAGTAGAGCAGCCCGCCGGCGACGAGCAGCAGCCCGCCGGCCATCCCGAGGCGGGCGAACAGCTGCGGCATGGCCACCACCGCCACCCAGCCAAGGGCCAGATACACCGTCCCGCCAGCCACCTGGGCGCCGTCGTCCAGGCCAGTTCGAGCACGATCCCGGCCAGGGCTCCGCCCCAGACGACGGCCAGCACGACGGTGGCCAGGGTGCCGTGGAGGACCAGCAGGCCGACCGGGGTGTAGGTGCCGGCGATGAGCAGGAAGATCATCGCGTGGTCGAGTCGGCGCATGCGCCGCCGGGCCGCGGTGGTCCAGGTGACGCGGTGGTACAGGGCGCTGACCCCGAACAGGGCCGACACCGAGGCGGCATAGATCGCGGCCCCGAGCAAGGCCTTGGTGGTGGCGGCGAGCAGGACGAGCAGGGTGCCGCTGGCCAGGGAGACAAAGAAGGCGTACTGGTGCAACACCCCGCGCAGCCGCGGTCTGATCCGGACCTCGGGATGGGCCGTGGCCGGCGGGGGCAGGACGCGGTGGGTGGCGGACTGCGGCAGACGATCGGCAGGCACAGGCCCTCCAGGACGATGAAGCAAGCGTGCCGGCGCGCCAAGTGCGCTGCAAAGCTCTCTGAATTGGGCTACCAACGCGCGAGGATCGGGTCGGCACTGGACCGGCCCAACCAAGGTTACACAGAAGCCTGCCCCGGCGGATGGCCGGGAGCAGGCTCCTGTGGTTCGCTATTGCCGCTCCAGCGGCCGCACGTTGGCGGCCTGGGGGCCTTTCTGGCCCTGGGTGATGTCGAACTCGACGGTCTGCCCCTCATCAAGTGAGCGGTAGCCGGTCGACTGGATCGCGCTGAAGTGCACGAAGACGTCTTCGCCGGACTCAGGGGCGATGAAGCCGAAGCCCTTGTCGGCGTTGAACCACTTCACGGTTCCAACAGTCATGTACTTGTCCCTCCCTCCATCATCTCGGAGGTTCGATCACGCCGGCACCGTGGTGGCGCCGACGGCAAGGGACAAGCTCGACCTGCGGGTTGCGAAGCAAAACATGAACCTCTGCCAGGCCACGGTAGCGGTTCTGGACCGCCGTGCGCCACCAACGCTCGTCAGAAGCTGGCGAGCAGGCGAATGCCGCCACGACGTCAACCGTGATCTGGGAGATCACCCACCGACCGGTAGTGTCCGTGCAGGTAGGCCAGCGGATCCTCCAGGTCGGGCAACTCCAGTTGCTCGATCACGCCCTCGACCAGCTCGCCATGGCCGACCGGCGCCGATCCGGCCAGGCGGCAGGCCGCGCGTGGGCGGTTCCCCTCGAGCACCGGACCCCAGGGCGACTCGGCCACTTGCAGGCGCTCGAACGGTCCTCGGATGGGTGGGCGGACCTCGCTGAACCGCTCGGCCAGGGCCCGGTCACCGGCGGCCAGGACGTGGACGACGAACGCGCCGGTCTCCTGCATGGCTTCCAAGAAGGCGGAGGTGGGGTCGATCAGGCCGAGCAGGCGTGCCGGTTGGCCCTCGGCGACCAGGACCGAGGAGACCGTCAGGCCGGCCCCGCCCGGCAGCTGTCCGGCGGTCCAGACGGTGACCGGTGCCACCAGCCGCCCGCGCAACCGGCGGGCCGGGTCGCGACGCTCGGGCGGGGCGGCGAAGGGAGGCTGCATCCCTACGCGGATCGGTTCCTGCCCGCTCGTCATGCCAGCATTGTGCCCGCCTTCTCCTCCAGAGCCGGCCACCCGCTCCAAGCCCGCCGCCTAGGCCGTTGCGGTCATGGGCTGGAACGACGCGACCACGGCGACCGCTTCGACCTCGATGAGCAGGTCATCGCGGACCAGCCGCCGGACCTCCACGGCGGTGCTGGCCGGTGGCTGCTGGGTGTTGACGTACTGGTCGCGGACCTCGCGCACGACCGGGAGCTGGGT
>DASUPQ010000018.1 GCA_036280995.1 Actinomycetota bacterium
ACGACGTGCACAAGGCACCTTCCTGTTGAGTGACCAAGCCATCGTATCGGGTCTTGATGGCCTCTTTGCGCCGGGACCGGCCGGCCTTAACGGGTTCTTTGCGCCGGGCCTTCAGCATCGAGGTCGTGTCCATCCCCTACCAGTCCAGCGGCTACCGGGCCAAGAAGCTCCTGCTCGGCCCGCCGCTGAAGACCTCGCAGCTGGCCCACGAGCGGATCTCCAAGCGGGTCGCGCTGGCGGTGTTCTCCTCCGACCCGATCTCCTCGACCGCCTATGCCACCGAGGAGATGCTGCTGGTGCTGGTGGTCGCGGGCGCGGCGGCGATCGGGCTGGCCCTGCCGGTGGCCCTGGCCATCGTCGCCCTGCTGGCCCTGCTGGTGGTCTCCTACCGCCAGGTGGTCGACGCCTACCCCTCGGCCGGCGGGGCGTACGTGGTCAGCCGGGACAACTTCGGCAACGTCACCGCCGCCGTGGCCGGGGCGGCCCTGCTGATCGACTACGTGCTGACGGTGGCCGTCAGCGTGACCAGCGGCGTCGCCGCCATGGCATCGGTCTGGCCCGACCAGCTGGGCCCGCTCCGGGTCGAGCTGTCGGTCGCCTTCGTGGTCCTGCTCGCCTGGGGCAACCTGCGCGGCATCCGCGAGGCGGGCCGGATCTTCGCCATCCCCACCTACGTGTACGTGGTCGCCGTCGGGGTCATGATCGCGGTCGGCGTGTGGCGGCTGGCCAGCGGCGACATCGAGCCGATCCGCCACACCACCGGGGAGGCCGGCCTGCTCCACTCCGGCGGCGCCGTGGGGGCCGTGACCTTGTTCCTGATCTTGCGCGCCTTCGCCTCGGGCACGACCGCCCTCACCGGGGTCGAGGCCATCTCCAACGGGGTCTCGGCCTTCCGGGCCCCGGAGGCGGTCAACGCCAAGAAGACCCTGATGATGATGGCGGCGATCATGGGGACCCTGTTCTGTGGCATCACCTACCTGGCCGTGCGGCTGGAGGCGCTGCCCTTCTCCAGCGGCTACCCGACGGTCATCTCCCAGATCGCCCGGCAGGTCCTGGGCGGCGGGCCGGCGTTTCTCCTCGTCCAGGCGGCCACCCTGCTCATCCTGGTGCTGGCGGCCAACACCGCCTTCTCCGGGTTCCCCCTGCTGGCCAGCTTCGCCTCCGGCGACGCCCTGCTGCCCCGCCAGCTGCGCAAGCGCGGCCACCGGCTGGTCTACTCCAACGGCATCCTCGCCCTGGCGGCGGTGGCCATCTTCCTGATCGTGGTCTTCCAGGCCGACACCCACTCGCTGATCCCGCTGTACGCGGTGGGGGTGGTGACCTCCTTCACCCTCGCCCAGGCGGGCATGACCCGCCGCCACCTGCGGCTGCGCGAGCCGGGCTGGTGCGGCGGCGTCCTGATCAACGGGGTCGGGGCCGCCGTGACCCTGGTCGCCCTGGTGGTCATCGTCGTCGGCAAGTTCGCCGAGGGCGCCTGGATGGTCGTGATCGCCATCCCGCTGCTGGTCTGGCTGCTGCTCCGCATCCAGCGGACCTACGGCCGCGAGCTGGCCCAGCTGAAGGTCCAGGTGAGCCAGCGCCTGGCCCCGCCCAAGCCCCGCCACGAGGTGGTGGTGCTGATCGAGGACCTCGACCAGGCCACCATCGGCGCCCTCCAGTACGCCCGCCAGCTCAACCCGCTCAGCATCACCGCCCTGCACGTCGCCGTCGACCCCGACCACGCCCGCGAGCTGGGCCGGCTGTGGTCGAAGGTCCAGATCCCGTTCCCGCTGGAGCTGGTCGACGCCCCTGACCGCAACCTGCTGGCCACCGTCGAGGAGGCGATCGCCGAGCGGGTCCGGCCCGACACCGAGGTCACGGTCCTGGTCCCGCGCCGCCGCTACGTCGGCTTCTGGCGCCGGGTCCTGCACGACCAGACCTCGGCCGGGCTGACCAAGGTGCTGGGCTCGATGGAGAACGTCAACGTGACCATCGTCCCGTTCCACCTGGCCAGCCAGCCGGAGCCGTTCGCCGTCAAGGCACGAACGGCTCGACGTCGGCCAGCCAGGCCTCGAGCAGGGCCAGCGAGCCGACCATGGCCGGGGCGTCCAGGGCCAGCTGCAGGGCGATGTTGGCCCCGGAGGAATGGCCGACCACGCCCGCCCGGCCGATCCTGAGCCGGCCCAGCAGCCGACGTACCGGTTTAACAGACTCCGGGACTCGCGTACTGTCCGATGGTGGCAGCCATGGCAGGTCCGGGTGGGGAACGGGTTCGTGCCGCCGAGGTGATCGCGGCGTTGTCGCTGGCGACGGACCTGGGGATCGGGGTGCCCCTCGAGCATGGCCTGCAGAGCACGCTGGTGGCCATGCGGCTCGGCGAGGTGCTGGGCGTCGACCCGGAGACGGCGTCGCAGACCTACTATGCGTGCCTGCTGTTCTACGTCGGCTGCACCGCCGACGCGGAGGTCGCCGCCGACACCTTCGGCGACGACGATGCCCTGACGACCCATGCCATGCCGGCCAGGTTCGGGTCGACGCCCGAGCGGATGGCCGGGATGCTGCGGGCGCTTGCCAGCTCGGGCAGCCCTGCACCCGTGCGGGCCGTGCAGATCGTGCGCGGCATGCCGAGGGCGGCCCGGGAGTTCAAGGGCCATGTCACCGCGTTCTGCGAGGTGGCCCAGATGCTGACCGACCGGCTCGGCCTACCCGCGTCCATGCAGGGCCTGTTCGCCTACCTGGTCGAGCGCTGGGACGGCAAGGGCCTGCCCGGTCGCGCCCGGCACGAGGAGATCCCGCTGCCGGTGCGGATCGCCTCGGCGGCCCGCGACGCCGCGTTCCAGCACCTGCTCGGCGGCGCCGAGCTCGCCGCGGCGGTGGTCCGCAGGCGGGCGGGAGGAGCGTTCGACCCGGCCGTGGCCATCCCGCTCGCCGACGCGGCCGCCGAGCTCCTGGCGCCCGACGCCGGTGCGAGCGCCTGGGAGGAGACGCTCGCCCGCGAGCCGGGCCGATGGCTGGCCCTGGAGGGCGAGGCGATCGACCGTGCCCTCGGGGCCATGGGCGAGTTCGCCGACCTCGCCTCGCCGTACCTGGTCGGCCACTCGGCCGGTGTGGCCGAGCTGGCCACGGCGGCGGCCCGGCAGTGCCGCCTGGAGGCCGCCGACCTGATGCGGGTCCGGCGGGCCGCGCTGGTGCACGATCTCGGGCGCGTGGCCGTCCCGGTCCGCATCTGGCAGAAGGCCGCCCCGCTCACGGCCGACGACTGGGAACGTGTCAGGCTGCACGCCTACCACTCCGAACGCGTCCTC
>DASUPQ010000019.1 GCA_036280995.1 Actinomycetota bacterium
CGCTCAACACGGTCCGCACCCACGTCCAGAACGTGCTGGTCAAGCTGGGCGTACACTCCAAGCTGGAGGCGGCCGCGCTGGCCGTTGGCCAGGGGCTGGTCAGCATCGAGGACCCGGTCACCTCGGCGCCATCCGTCCCGAGCCTGGAGGGCGTCGACGTCCGTGGGTGCCGGCCGGCTCGATCGTCGCAACTTCCTCAGGGCCGGCGCCGCCGCCGTGGTCGGCGGGCTGGTCGCCTGGCGCTTCTGGCCCTGGCGCCGCGCCGGGGGCCAGGGCGGCACCCCGGCCGGGCCCGCCCCGGCGCCGGTCCCGCCGCCGGCCGGGCTGGCCGCGGTCGCGACCCTGCCCACCGACCGCACCCGGACCTGGCTGGGACCGCCGTTGTGGGCCAACCGGCTGCAGGACTGGCGGCTGCACGCCGGGCGGGTGGAGTGCGTGGCCGCCACCGGGCCGATGCGGACCCGCACCGTGGCCGTCCTCACCCGCGAGCTGGTCGCCGGCGACCTGCCGGCCCGGATCGGGGTCCGCACCGGGCTGCTCGCCGCCGGCGAGGGGTTCTCCGGGTTCCTGGTCGGGGCGGGCGGCGGCCGGCTCGACCACCGGGCGGCCGCCCTGGTCCAGGGCGCCTCGGGCGAGGGCGGGGGGATCCTCTGCACCTACGAGGCCGACGGCCGCGTCGGCTTCCGCGAGCACACAGACGAGGCCAGGCAGTTCGCCTACGCCCCCCTGCCCGGCACCGTCCACGCCGGCCAGCCCCGCCCCCGGGCCCTGGACGAGGACGTCGAGCTGGTCCTGGAGGTGACCCCGCGCGGCCGCGGCCGCTTCCGGCTGCGCCTCACGGCCAGCGACGGGGACGGGACCATGCTGGCCGCGGCCCGCCTCGACGGGGTCGACGGCGCCGCCCTGACCGGCGGGATCGCGCTGGTGTCGTCGTCCAAGGAGCCCGACGGCGGGGCCCGCCACTGGTTCGCCGGCCTCGGCACCGCCGGGGCCAAGGTGGCCAGGCGGCCGGAGCGGGCCGAGGGGCCCGTCCTCGGCACCCTCTACACCCTCAACGGGCCCGTGCTGAAGCTGACCGCCCAGCTGTTCCCCGTCGGCGACGGCGACCCGCCGGAGCTGCGGCTGCAGACGCGGCGCCCCGGTGGCGCCTGGGAGGACGCGGGCGTGGCCCCGGTCGGGCCCGGGTTCGCGGCCGCCTTCCGGGTCACCGGCTGGGACGGCGCCGCCGCCCGCGACTACCGGGTCCTGTGGGGGGCCGGCACGGCCGAGGAGCAGGCGTTCGAGGGCACGGTGGCCGCCGACCCGGCGGGCGACGACGAGCTGCGGGTCGGCCTGCTCGACTGCACCATCCACAGCTACCGGCCGCTGAACGTCGCCAGCGACCCGCACGACCGGCTCCCCGGGTCGGACCCGCTGGGCCTGTACACCGGGCGCAATCTCTACTTCCCCTACGCCGAGCTGACCGCCGAGGTCGGCCGGCGCCGGCCGCAGCTGCTGGCCGCCGTCGGCGACCAGTACTACGAGCACCGGCCGACGACCCGCGAGCAGGGCCCCGGGCCCGTCCTTGACGTGCTCTACCGCTGGTACCTGTGGCTGTGGGCCTTCCGCGACCTGACCCGTTCGGTGCCCACGGTGGTGCTGGTCGACGACCACGACGTCTACCACCCCAACCTCTGGGGCAACGCCGGCGCGCCCGCCCCCGGGGGCGACTACCGCCAGGGCGGCTACCGGCACCCGGCCGCCTGGGTCAACCTGGTCCAGCGGGTCCAGACGAGCCACAACCCCGACCCCCACGACCCCGCCCCCGTGGCCCAGGGCATCGGCGTCTACTACGGCGCCTTCCGCTATGGCGGGGTCGGCTTCGCCCTGGTCGAGGACCGCAAGTTCAAGAACGGGGACAAGGACAACCGCGACCCGGCCGGGCGGCGCTACGACCTGACCATCCTCGGCGACCGCCAGGAGCGGTTCCTGGCCGACTGGGCGGCCACCGACCCGGGCAGCCCCAAGGTCTGCTTCTCCCAGACCCTCTGGGGCTGCCTGCAGACCGACGAGCGGGGGCGGGCCCAGTTCGACGCCGACGCCGACGCCGCCTCCTCCGCCCGCCGCACCGCCCTGGAGCTGGTCAAGCGGGCCGGGGCCTTGCTCTGTTCCGGCGACCAGCACCTGGCCAGCCTGGTCCGCCACGGCCTCGACGGCTTCGACGACGGCCCGGTCCAGTTCGTCGCCCCGGCCGCGGGCAGCGCCTGGCAGCGCTGGTTCGAGCCGGCCGGAGGGCTCCCCAACCCCGGCGGCACGGCCCACACGGGCGACTTCACCGACGCCTACGGCAACCGCATGCGGGTCCTGGCCGTGGCCAACCCGCGGCTCACCAAGGCCGCCTTCCGGGCCGCCCGCCAGGGCCGCAACGCCGAGCTGGGCGACCGCCGGCGCAAGCGCGAGGGCTACGGCCTGGTCCGGGTCGACAAGGCGGGCCGCCGCTTCGTGATCGAGTGCTGGCCATGGGACGGGGGACCGCAGTTCGAGGGCTGGCCCTACGAGCTGCCGTTCCCCGAGGTGTAAC
>DASUPQ010000020.1 GCA_036280995.1 Actinomycetota bacterium
AACGCACTCCCGCTCACCGTCCCCAGCCGGTCGTCCACGTACTTGGCCGTGAGCCCCGCGCTGAAGCGGTCGGAGAAGTTCTGGGCGAAGGTGAGCCCGATGAAGGTCTGGTTCACCGAGTAGGTGGCCCCGGTCCCCTCCGGCTGGTCCTCGGTGAAGACCGGCTGGTCCCGGAAGCCGAAGGTGCCCAGCTGGAAGCCGATCGCCCGGCTCCCGCCGCTGAAGGGAAAGGCCAGCCCGCCCCACGAGTAGCGGGTCTCGGCCACGTAGTCATAGGTCCCGATGGTGAGGCCCGCCTTCTCGATCAGGGCCGCCCCCGCGGGGTTGTAGTAGAGCGAGCTGATGTCGGTGGCGATGGCGGCGAAGCTGCCGCCCAGCGCCGCGCCTCGGGCCCCGGCCCCCAGCAGCAGGAACTCGGCCGAGGTGGTGCCGTAACTGGTATTGTCTTCCTGCCCGACCGGCTGCCCGGTGTCGTTCTGCGCCGCCAGGGCGGCCGGGCTCAGGGCGAGAAGCCCGAGCCCGAGCAGCCAACGGGACGTGGTGGACGTTGTCATCGGCCGATCTCCTATTGGGCGAAGTTCACGACCGTGAAGCGGCCGACTCGGCGAGCGTCGCCGGATTCGATGTGGTAGAAGTACACCCCGCTGGCGACCACCTGGTTGTTGCGATTACGGAGGTCCCAGTCGAACTCACTGCCCTGCGACCGGCTGGTCGAGCTGTAGCGGCCGCCATCGTGCTCCAGCATCCGCACGAGCACGCCGCTCACCGAGTAGATCAGGATGATGGCCTTCTCGGGCAGCCCCACGAACTTGAGCACCTTCTGGTCGGTGCTGGCCTCGTAGGCGCTCTGCACGTAGTAGGGGTCGGGCACCGTATGGACCCGGCTCAGGTCGTTCTTGGTGGTGGCGTTCACCTGGTTCACCACCCCGAACTCCACCTTCACCGTGGCACCCACCGCCGTGAACGGGTTCACGGCCGGCGTGAAGCGGTAGGGCTGCCCGGTGTCCCCGCTGCCGGGGCCCTTGCCGCCCGTGATGGCGCCCGCGTAGGTCCGCATGGCCCACACCGTGCCCTGGGCGGGCAGGGCGGCCATCTGCATCAGGAACAGGTCGCCCACGATGTAGATCATGAAGCCCTGGCCCGACACCGCCGCCGTCTGCGAGTTCTCCGGCACGTCCTTGAACAGCGCGACGTCGCTCAGGACGGCGGTGGTCTCCAGGGCGGCCGTCCCGCCGTCGCAGGGAATCCGCTGGTCCATGCCGGGCGAGAAGGCGGACTTGATGGGCTCGACACAGCCGATGTCGACCATGGTGAGGACCGTGGCCCGGCCGTCGTAGCCGCCGGCGACACCCGGGTTGGTGCCGTTCAGGACGCCCCACGTGCTACCCATCGCCCCGGAGAAGGGCACGACCACGTTGTGGGTGACGTCGACGACGGAGTCGATGACACCACCGGTGCCCCAGTAAACGTTGTAGTCGGCACCACGGTGAACGGTGCCTGTCAACCATGGCATGTTCCGCCACTGACCGTTGAAGTAGGCGTACTCCCGGGCCTGCGAGATCACGTCCACACCGGTCAGCTGGCCGGCGTTGTTGAAGGCCGTGAGGTCGCAGGTGCCGGTGGCCGCCAGCGTGGAGGTGCTGCCGCCCGAGTTCGGGATGCAGTTGCCGCCGTTGGGATCGGCCATGGTCTCGTTCTGCTGCGGCGAGGGGCCGTCGAACCAGCGCGACCCGTTGTAGGGGCACTGCCCGAGCGCTGTGGTGGCGCCGACCAGCGCGGTGATGTCACCCGCGAAGCAGCCCAGGCCCCAGCCCCCGTTGACCCCGGGGCTCGGCACCTGGACCGCGCCGAAGGCCGACAGGGTGAACGGCGGCGACCCCTCGAACTTCTGGGCCACATCCGGGTCCACCGTCAACGCCGTAAAGAAGCTGGAGTCGGCCACCAGGTCCGGGCCCGGGAAGTTGTACGACGTATTGATGGGCGCCAGGACCTTGAAGCTGTCGGTCGGGCTCTTGAGCGTGAGATAGTAGTTGGTCTGGAAGCCCTCGCTGCCGACCGCGCAGCACGCGATGGTGCTCCACTGGCCCGGCGTGATGCTGTCGAGCCGCATGGACAGCTCGCCACCCTGGTCCGGCTGGATGACGGCACCGGCGAACTCGCCCACGAACTCCACCACGCCGCCATTCGCCGGCGCCATCGGGCCGCTGAAGCGGCCGGTGGTCGGATCGATGGTCGGGGCGGTGAACAGCGTGTCCGTGGCGACATCCCGGCCCACCACGTGCGGGGCGACCGAGGTCTCGATCACCTGATTGCTCGGCGTCGGGGCCGGGATCACCGCCTTGGAGACCCGCGCCGACTCCAGGCTCGAGGGCCCGGAAACCAGCGAGTT
>DASUPQ010000021.1 GCA_036280995.1 Actinomycetota bacterium
TGTCGGGGTCGCTGAGCACGTGGTAGCGGTACAGCGCGTCCCGCAGGCGCGCCCGCAGTTCGTCGACCCGCCTGGCAGCCTCCTCGGCCGGAACTGGCACCCGTCCCCCTTCGGCTCGGCGCTCATCCTGGGCATCCAGTATCGCCCACCCGCGCCACGATTGGCCCCCGCCGCCCACAGCCCGGGTGATCCGACGGGGCCTGCTGCTGCTGTGCGCCGTGAGCCTGCTCGCGGTCCCCACCGTCGCCAACGGCCGCCAGGTCGACGACCTGTACCGCTCCGACGACGCCGTACGGCGCGACGACCGCCGGAGCCTGCAGGTGGTCGGGCTGACCACCGACGGCCGGCTGGTCCGGTTCGACGCCGCCACGCCCGGCCGGACCCAGGGCATCGGCAAGGTCAAGGGCCTGGCCGGCGACCAGTCGCTGGTCGGCGTCGACTACCGCGTCCAGGACGGCAGGCTCTACGGCGTCGGCAACGCCCGGCGCGCTCGACCAGGGCTGATCCCAGCTCCCCGGCGCCGGCCCTCCCCCAAGGGAATGGTGTTCCACCGGGGGCGAACCCGCGCGGGTCGCCATATGCTGGGCGTCGTGTTCGCGTCCTTGGGTCGGTTCGTATACCGGCGGCGGGTGCCGGTGGCGCTCGCCTGGGTGCTGGTCCTTGGGGTGGGGCTCGGGGTCGGCGGCGAGGTGTTCGGCCGGCTCGGGACGGGCAGCGGGCTGCGCGACGACGCCGAGTCGGTGGTCGTCGCCGACCTGCTGAGCCGGGTCGCGGGCGGCGGGTCGGGGATCAACGGGCTGGTCGACGGGCGCCCGGCCGACGACCCGGCGTTCCAGGCCGAGATCGGCGACGCCGTCGACGACCTGGAGGCCATCGACGGGGTCGAGCGGGTCACCGGCCCCTGGATCGACGGAGAGCCGGTGCCCGGCCTGGTCGCGCGGGACGGGCAGGCGGTGCTGATCCGGGTGGCGATGGTGACCGACCTGCGCGGGGCCGAGCACGAGCGGGCCGTGGAGCGGGTGGTGGAGCGGCTCCAGGCCGTCGACGCGCCCCGGGTGCTGGTCGGCGGCGAGGAACGGGCCCGCGAGGAGTTCCAGCACCAGGCCCAGGAGGACCTGGAACGGGGCGAGACCCTGGCCCTGCCGGTGATGGTGGTGCTGCTGTTCCTCGTGTTCCGGGGGTTCGTGGCCGCCGTCACCCCCCTGCTGGTGGCGCTGGTGGCCGTGGCCGGGGCGCTGCTGATCCTGCTCGGGGTGAGCGAGGTCGCCGACATCTCCGCCTACTCGGTCAACGTCGTCACCATGCTCGGCCTGGGCCTGGCCGTCGACTACTCCCTGCTGGTGGTCAGCCGCTTCCGCGAGGAGCGGGGAGCCGGGTTCGAGCTCCCCGAGGCGATCGAGCGCACCCTGGCCACGGCCGGCCGGACGGTGGCCTTCTCCGGGCTGACCGTGGCCGCCGCCCTGTGCGGGCTGCTCGCCTTCGCCGAGCCGTTCCTGCGCTCGCTGGCCTGGGGCGGGATCGGGGTGGTGCTGGTGGCCATGGTGGCCGCCGTCACCCTGGTCCCGGCCCTGCTCGGCCTCTGGGGGCGGCGGATCCGGCCGGCCCCGGCCCACCTCCAGTCCGACCATGGGACGTTCTACCGGCTGTCGCGGCTGGTGCAGCGCTACGCTCCGGCGATCGTGGTCCTGGTCGCCGCCGTGCTGGTGCTGTTCGCCCTGCCCTTCCGCCACGCCCGGCTGGAGAACTCGGGCCTGGAGTCGCTGCCCCGCTCCTCGGAGTCGCGCCAGCTGTTCGAGACGGTCGAGGCCCGCTTCCAGGACGGCGGCACCGACCCGGTGGTGGTCGTGGTCGAGTCGGTCCCCGGCTCCCCGCTGGTCGCCGACTTCCTGCGCCGGGTCGAGCAGCTGCCCGGGGTGGCCAGGGTCGAGCCCCGCCCGGTCCCGCCGCCGCTCACCGTGCTCGACGTCATCCCCGAGGGCACCAGCGAGGGGCCGGTGGCGACCGGGCTGGTCGAGCGGATCCGCGAGCTGGAGCGGCCGGCCGCCGTCGGGGTCACCGGCCCCGCCGCCTTCCTGGTCGACTACCGCGACTCGCTGACCGGGCGGCTGCCGTACGCGCTCGGGCTGATCGTGCTGGCCACCTTCGCGCTGCTGTTCCTGATGACCGGGTCGGTGGTGGTGCCGGTCAAGGCGATCGTCATGAACGTGCTGTCGCTGGGGGCCAGCTTCGGCGCCCTGGTCTGGGTGTTCCAGGACGGCCACCTGTCGGGGCTGCTCGGCTTCGACGCGCCGGGCATGGTCGACATCACCGTCCCGGTGCTGATCTTCGTGTTCGCCTTCGGCCTGTCCATGGACTACGAGGTGTTCCTGCTCTCGCGGATCAAGGAGGCCTGGGACCAGACCGGCGACAACGACCGGGCGGTCGCCCTCGGGCTGCAGCGCACCGGGCGGATCGTGACCTCGGCGGCGGCCCTGATCGTGATCGTGTTCCTCGGCTTCGCGGCCGGGGAGCTGCTGACCATCAAGGAGGTCGGCCTGGGCATGGCCATCGCCGTCGTGCTCGACGCCACCGTGGTCAGGATGCTGCTGGTCCCGGCGACCATGAAGCTGATGGGCCGCTGGAACTGGTGGGCCCCGCCGTCCCTGCGCCGGCTCCACGACCGCTTCGGGCTGGCCGAGCAGCCGCTCCCGCCTCCCCGGGCCGCCGAGGAGGAGCGGGTAGGCTCGCTCCATGCCGGTTCCTGACGCGCGGCGCAACGGCGCGGTCCAGCTGGTCGTCACCGACCTGGACGGCACCCTGTCCGACGCCGACGAGCGCATCCACCCGGCCTCGGTGCGGGCGGTCCGCGAGCTGGAGGCGGCCGGGATCCCGGTGCTGGTGGCCACCGGCCGGCGGCTGCGCATGACCTTGGCGGTGCTGGAGGCGGGCGGCCTGACCGGGCCGGCGGTGGTGCTCGATGGCGCCCTCGGGCTCGACCTGCGCGACGGCCGGGTGTTCCACCAGGTGGCGTTCCCGCCTGCGGCCGCCGTGCGGGCGCTGGCGGCGTTCACCACCGCCGGCCTGAGCCCGTGCGTCTACGTCGACCGGCCCGGGGTGGACCTGGTCGTCGGCGACCACCCCTCGACCAACCCCGGCCACCTGGCCCGGGCCCGGCCCTGGGTGGCCGTCGACGACCTGGGCCGCGTGGTCGCCGACGAGCCCGTGTACACGTTCGCGGTGGTCGGCCGGCCCGCGGCCCTGCTCGAACCGGTCCTCCGGGAGGTCGGCGCGGCGGGCAGCGCCAGCATCGTCCCCGACCTGATCTACGGCGGCTTCACCCTCCAGGTACGACCCCCGGACATCAGCAAGTGGAGCGGGGTCCTGGCCTACTGCGCCGAGCAGGGCATCGACCCGGCCCGCGTCCTGGCCGTCGGCGACGGCGCCAACGACCTCGAGCTGCTCGACGCCGCCGCCGTGGCCTGCGCCGTCGCCACCGCCACCCCGGACGTCCTGGCCCGGGCCGACCACGTCATCGGCCCCCCGTCCAGCGGCGGCTGGGCCGCCGTCCTCGACCTTGTCGGCCGCCCCGGCGCCCCCGGCTGACGCCCCGGGTCCTCAGTCGTCGTCGTCGCCGCCGCCGTCGTCGTCATCGTCGTCGCCGCCCGGGCAGCCGGCCAGGAGCACGGCCGCGGTGGCCGCGGCGAGGGAGCGGCCGGCGACCCGGAAGAAGGCGCGGCGGCTCGTGGGCGCTTCCATGGTCAGACCTCCTCCTCGGTTCCCCCGCTGCGAAACGCACCCTAACATCGCACTCGGATCGATATAGTGCTCGGATGGATGCGAGGGGGCGGGCCATGGCCTT
>DASUPQ010000022.1 GCA_036280995.1 Actinomycetota bacterium
TGCCCGACCCGCCGTTGGCGGTCGCCTCGTCGCTCATTGGCGCACCCTCCGATCCACCAACGCCTGGTATGCGCCCGCCCTACTCATGCTGGTCCTGCTCGCCGGGGGGCTGGCCGCGGCGGCGGCGCCACGCCTCGGCCAGGGCGGCCTCGCGGCCCTCGCCGGTCGGCTGGTAGTAGCCGCCGCGGAGGCCCTCGGGCAGGTAGCGCTGGGCGACCCAGTGGCCCGGGTGGTCGTGGGGGTAACGGTAGCCGACCCCGATGCCGAGCTGCTTCTCGCCCGGGTAGACGGCGGACTGGAGGTGGCGCGGGACCCGCCCCGGACGGGCCTCCTCCAGCTCCCGGGCCGCCGCCCCCAGGGCCGCATAGGCGCTGTTGGACTTGGGGGCCAGGGCCAGGTAGACGACGGCCTCGGCCAGGTTGAGCCGGGCCTCGGGCAGCCCCACGAACTCCAGCGCCTGGAAGGCCGCGACCGCGATCGGCAGGGCCTGGGGGTCGGCCAGGCCGATGTCCTCGGAGGCGGAGATGACCAGCCGGCGGGCCACGAACCTGGGGTCCTCGCCGGCGGCCAGCATGCGGGCCAGGTAGTGGAGGGCGGCGTCGGGGTCGGAGCCGCGGATCGACTTGATGAAGGCGCTGGCCACGTCGTAGTGCTGGTCGCCGGCCCGGTCGTAGGTGACCCGGGGACGCTGCAGGGCGTCCTCGATGTCGGCCAGGGTGAGCCTGGTCCCCCCTTTGGCCGTGACCACCAGGGCGGCCGCCTCCAGGGCGTTGAGGGCGTGGCGGGCGTCGCCGTCGGCCCGGTCGGCCAGGTGGGCCAGGGCGTCGGCGTCCAGGGTGAGGCCGCGCCCGCCAAGGCCCCGCTGGGAGTCGGCCAACGCCCGGGTGACGATCAGCTCCAGGTCGCGCTCGGTCAGCGGCTCCAGCCGGAACAGCAGCGAGCGGCTCATCAGCGGCGAGTTCACGGTGAAGAACGGGTTCTCGGTGGTCGCCCCGACCAGCACCACCGTGCGGTCCTCGACCCCGGGCAGGAGCGCGTCCTGCTGGCCCTTGTTGAAGCGGTGGATCTCGTCGATGAACAGGATGCTGCGCCGCCCCAGGGCGCCGAGCCGTTCGCGGGCCGCGGCCAGCACGGCCCGCACGTCCTTGACCCCGGCGCTGGTCGCCGACAGCTCCTCGAAGTGCGACCGGGTGGCGGCGGCGATGATGTGGGCCAGCGAGGTCTTGCCGGTCCCGGCCGGCCCCCACAGGATCACCGACCGCAGCTCGTCGGCCTCGATCAGGGCCCGCAGGGCGCTGCCCGGACCGAGCACGTGGCCCTGGCCGACGAACTCCTCCAGGGTCCGCGGCCGCATCCGCGCGGCCAGCGGCGCGTCCAGGTCGGCCAGGCGGTCGGCCCGCTCCGAGAACAGGTCCATGTCCCGGCCATCGTAGCCGCTCGCCCGGAGCCGGCGTCACGGCCCGCTGCCAGACTGGCCGGGCCCGGTCGCCGACCCGAGGAGGATGGATGCGCTACGCCGTCAACGTGCCCAACTTCGAGGACTACAGCGACGTCCGGACGGTGGCCGCGCTGGCCGCCGACGCCGAGGCGGCCGGCTGGGACGGCTTCTTCGTCTGGGACCACCTGACGTTCGTGAAGGCGTGGCGGCTGCGCATCGCCGACCCGTGGCTGCTGCTGGCCGGGGTGGCCCTGGCCACCGAGCGGCTCCGGCTGGGCCCGATGGTGACGCCGCTGGCCCGGCGCCGGCCCTGGAAGGTGGCCAGGGAGACGGTCACCCTTGACCGCCTGTCCGGCGGCCGGCTGATCCTCGGGGTCGGCCTCGGCGAGCCGCCCGAGGACGAGTACGGCAGCTTCGGCGAGCCGGTCGACCCGGTCGTCCGGGCGGCCATGCTCGACGAGGGCCTGGAGGTGCTCACCCGCCTGTGGTCGGGCGAGACCGTGTCCTTCCAGGGCCGCCACTACCGGGTCGACGAGGTCGCCTTCCAGCCCACCCCGGTGCAGCGGCCCCGCATCCCCATCTGGGTCGCGGGCGCCTGGCCGCGCCGGGGCCCCCTGCGCCGCGCGGCCCGCTTCGACGGCAGCACCCCCCTCAAGCTCGACCCCGACGGCGAGCTCGTCCCCCTGGACGCCGGCGACGTTCGCGGCCTGCTCGACGTCGTCGGCGGCCACCGGTCGTCCGGCGAGCCGTTCGACGTGGCCGTCGGCGGCACCACCCCCGACGACCCGGCGGCCGCCCGCGACTTCCTCGCCCCCCTGGCCGAGGCCGGCACGACCTGGTGGCAGGAGTCGGTCGACCCCCGCCAGGGCGACCTCGACCACTGGCGCCGCAAGGTCCGCCAGGGCCCGCCCGCCGTCTGATCCCGGCCGGGCCCGGAACGCGTTGCGGCAGCGCTCCACGAGTGCCGTGACCGGTCGACGTTTGCACCTGCTCTCGAGGGAACAGGTGGGGTCCGCCCCAGCCGTTTCCGGTACCCGCTGGCGAAGCCGGGTGCCTTCCGCGACCGCAAGCACGGTCCCCTACGTCGAAGTGTTGGCGCAAACGAAAGCCGGCCACCAACAACGTCGGGCGCTGCCGAGAACCGCATTGAACCACCGCCATCCGACACCGGCAACCGGCCCCGCGGGCGCCGGATCAAGCCCGGCCGCGGTACCGCTCGATCGCCGCCCGAGGTCTGGGAACATCCTCCGACAGCGTGTTCCAGACCCGCCCGTGGTACGCGTGGTCGACGACGATCCGCAAGCCGATGATCTCCTTCCACGGGATGTCCGGCATGGCCGTTCGGACCTCCTCGGGAAGCTTCGATGCGGCATCGCCGATCCGTCCCACTTCGCCGGCGACCGCGGCCGCCGGAATGATGTCGTCGAGCAGCTTGTCGGCCGGTCGCTTCACGCGGATTCCAGGGCCACCACGTCGGCGAGGATGTCCCGGTCATCGGGGCGGAGAGCAGAGGCCTCGACCACGTCGACGGGGACGCCGAGGAT
>DASUPQ010000023.1 GCA_036280995.1 Actinomycetota bacterium
GGGAGGAACTCGTGGATGACCGCCCACTGGTAGTGCCAGCGGGCCAGCCGGCGCGCGGTCTCGAACAGCCATTCTTGCCGGATGCCCTGGGCCCGGGCGTCGTCGACAATCCGGTTGTGGAACTGAGCGACGGCCTTGTGAAACTGAACAATGATCAGGTTCTCGTCGTTGCGCCGGTCCGGCATGATCGCCTTGCCCAATTCGTCACGCGGCATGTCCAAAACACCGTTGACGTTCGGGGCCAGCAGCAGCTTGGCCGGATCGGCCGGATCATAGTACTGACGGTCATCCGTCGGCCCACGCCCGTAGAGCACATCGAGGTCATAGCGCGGCGTGCGGAAGTTGACGGTTGCATCGGCGTCCGCTTGCTGGAGGTCGAGCGGGGTGGTGTCCAAGGTGATGTCGTGGTCGATGAACTGCGCGATGAAGGTGAACCCGGCCTTCAGCCGCCCGTTGGTGGCGGCGAGAAAGGCATCGCTGGTATCAGGCTCGACCATCTCCCTCGCCAAGTTCTCCAGCAGGGTGTCCGGCGGCGCGAAGGCCGGAAGCCGCTTGAACATGGCCCCGAACCGGCCCTCGGCCAGCCGGTCCTTACTCGTCAGGAACAGACCCCGAAGCTGGGCGCCATGCAGGCCACTGCCGCCCACCTGGGCATGGGCGACGCCTGCCTGCCGGCTGCCGACCATGGCGCCGGCCGACAGGGCGGCCGCCCCAGCGAGGAACCCACGGCGGGAAAAGCGACCGTCGGATCCATTCGGCCGAGCCGGGTGATCCTGAGAATCCATAGTTTCGTCCCCCATGGGATTAACGGAGCATTCCTGGCGTCAGCGAACCGTGAGGTTACCACTCGAGAGCAGGCCGGCCCGGGTGTAGAACACGAACGTCGGGTCGAGTTCCGACGTGACAGCCGTAGCGCTCGACAGCGTGATCTGGAAGTAGTCGCCCGGCGATGGGCGGAGGTTCTGGTCGTTGTCCCGGACGATGACCTCGAAGCGGCACAGCGGTGTGGTCTTCGTCTCACGCGTCGGGCACGTCGAAGGGAAGCCCGCCGGTGCCGATGACGTCAGCCGGTAGCGGCCCAGGAAGATCAGCTCATTCCCGCCAGGAGGCGGATTCTGACCGATACAAATTGCGGATTCCAGCACCGGGTCGATCTGGTCGACGATCCCGTGGATCGAGAACCCCGAGCCGAGGGGGTTGGCGCCATGGTCGATGTAGCTGAGCTGGATAGCCAGCTGACCGGTTGGCGGATTGATGCCGCCCTTGTCCTCGCAACTAAAGCTGAATCCGAACGACGCCGGGGCCTTAAAAAGGACGTTGTCTGGCGGAAGCTGTCCGCCGCCAACGCCCCTGCACGCCGTCAGCACCAAAGCGAGGATGCCAACCGCGGCCAGTAACATGGATCGCCGGCGGAAGGAAGGTGCCCCAGTCTTCATCGATGTCCTCCAAAATCTATCAGGCGAGGGGCCGTGCGGACGTGGGAAAGCCCGCGATGTCGGGGACTTCCCGGCGTGCAGAGGATTCATGTCGAGCCGAACAGGCCTGTGGAGTTCTGGCTCCTGAAATACCTGTCGCCACCACCAGAACCGGCACGGCCAATGCAGATCAAGTACTGCGGTCGTGCAGCACCAGCTTTGCTACGCTCATGCTTGCCTTCGCAAGAAGGGTGGTCGGTCACCTCCCGCCAGATGGGATCAATTCCTTATGGGGCGGTAAACTGCCCGCCTGCCTACACGCCAAACGTGACACAACCGCAAGGAAACCCGAACGCACGGCATATCCAGCACAGATGCTGAAGCTGCGTAGAACTCACGAGTTCCTGGGGAGGCCGTCAACGCCTTCGCCTGACCTGCCCGGTCAGGGTTGGCGCACCTGGCACTGGTCCACAACCTGGCGGTAGTCGGCCAGGGCCTGGGTGAACCTGGCTGACTCGCTCGTCCCGGCCCGCAGCACCGGGGCGCTCTTGTCGACCAGCTCGCGACCAGACAGCTCACGACTGGACGGGTCGTTCATGATCCTGCCGTACTCGTCTACCGTCCTCCGTAGCCCCACCGCGATGGCCAGCATCGTGTTGGCCCGGTTCACTGCCGTCCTGCAGGCCCGTGAGGCCACCGGGGCGTCGGTGGTGGAGTTAGAGCCCTGTGCCGCGGTGCTGGTGCTTGGAGCCTGCTGTCTCACCGGCGAGGCGTTGGTGGCGCCCGCCGCAGGGCCAGCCGGCCGGTCATCGGACCAGGCGACCGCGCCGAGGAAGACGCCCCCGGCCAGCGCCAGAACGACCAGCAGGCCGGTGAGCAGCAGCCAGCGTCTGGAGGGCCGCGCCTCGGGCGCCGACGATGACCGGTTCGCGGCCTTGGCCTGTTCGTGCTGCTGGAGGCCAGAAACGTAACGCTGAAGCGCCTCAAGCTGACGGTTGAGCTTCTCTTGCTCTGGAGAGATACGGAGGTCGTCTGGCTCTAGCGGCATGCTCTGGCCTCCCCCCTGTGCCTTCGTGGTGCGGCCTCAGAGCGCAACCGCGGGGCACCATGCCCGCCGTACCGCGACGCAAACCGTCCCAGGCAAGGTGGCGCCATCGCCGCCAGGCCCGAGCCATATTCACCCTTACCGGCCGTGCCCCGGATTTGCCCTACGCAGCGGTCGGCAGCGGTCATCCACGGATAACCACGGGGTGTGGTGGGGGTTCGACCAGTCCGACCGCCGCGCCAAGGTCGAGAGGTCCTCCCAAGCTCCCTGCAGCGTTCAACTCGCAGAACTCAGCAACCCTGCTGAATCCCTTGAGCATCCAGAACCCAGCGTGGCTGCAGAACCTATCGATGCTGCACAACCTAGCGAATTGGACAAGAGCGCCCTGACCGGGGTAGCCTCCTCCCCGCCCTCCGAACCCCCCTACCGGAGAGGAGCCCCCCTTTGCGCTGCAAGTTGCTCGTGGTCGCTGTCCTCGCGGCCACGCTGGGCGTCGCCGGCCAGACCGTCCTGGCGCCGCCGGCCCAGGCAAGAGCCATCAACGTGTCGGACGCCCAACAGCACCGGATCCGCAAGGCGGTCAACCGCTACGCCGAGATCCAGGTCGCCCAGCGTGAGCCCTACTGCTACGGCGGCACCGGACCCAACTGCTTCGACTGCTCCGGCCTGGTCGTCGCCGCCTACCGCTACGCCGGGGTCAACCTGACCGGCCGCGGCGTCCGGACCTCCCGCCAGCTGTACTCCTTCACCACCCGGACCTCGCTCTCCACCTCACGGACCGGGGACCTGCTGTTCTACGACTACGACCACAACGGGGTCGTCTCCCACGTGGAGATCGTGTACCGCAAGAACGGCACCGGGCCGAGGATGGCGGTCTCAGCGACCCACTCGGGCGGCCCCCCGGTGAACTTCCACAAGATCCGCACCACGGGGCTGGTCAAGGTGGGCAGAGTGGTGACCTAGGTCGGCCGGGCCGGCGGGACGCCGAGGCAGCTCCTCACGAGGCAGCCTCGGGCCAGGTTCTTGAAGCCGCTCAAGAGCCCGTACACCGTGATCTGGATGATCACCCCGAAACCTTCCCCGACACCGGCCTGGGCCGCCGGAGCGCCCGGACCCCGAACAGCACCAGCCCGGCCAGGACCAGCACCGGCGTCAGCCAGACCACCGCGACCAGCACGGCCGCGGCCATCACCCCGAGCCCGTTCACGGCGGTCGCCCACGCCCGGGCCAGCCGGCCGGTCGGCTGGGGGGCCGGGCCGCCGGCGCCCGGCTCGGTGAGCTGCAGCACGATGGTGGAGAACGACGACTGGTCCTCGAGGTGGTCCAGCTGCCCCTGGAGCCGCTCGATGTTCGACTGCACCTGCTGGAGCTGGTTCTGCACGGCGATCACGTCGGTGACCGACTTGGCCCGGTCGAGCAGGCGCAGATACACCCGCTCCTGGGCCCGCCAGGCGGCCAGCTGGCCGTTGAGGTCGACGTACTGGTTGGTCACGTCCTCGGTGCTCGACTTCTCCCCGCGGTAGGTGCCCAGCTCCTTGAGCTGGCGCAGCACCGGCTCGAACGCGTCCACCGGGACCCGGAAGGTGACCTGGCCGCTGGCCGGCTCACCCTCCGGCACCGAGGTGGACGACCCGACGTACAGGCCCTTGGCCTGGAGCACGACGTCGGTGGCGTCGTTGATGGTCTTGTTGAGGTCGCCCTCGCCGACCTCCAGGTCGACGCTGGCCGTGCGGACGACCCGGTTGCCGAGGTCGACCAGCCGCACCTGGGCGGCCGCCCCGGTCGAGCCGGTGCTCCCGCCCTTGTCGCTCTCCCTGGCCTCCGTGGCCACGGCGGCCGGGGCCGCCTGATCGGCCGCGCCGCCCGCCGCCTGGCCCGGTGCCCCGCCCGCGGCCTGGTCGGCCGACTGCGTCGCCGCGGCCTCGTCGCCGCCTCCGCCGGCGGTGTCCGCCCCCCGGTCGCAGCCGGTCACGACCACCATCGCGACCAGCGCCACCCCAACCGCCGCCCGGCGAAGCTGCATCCTCACCCTCCCGTGTCGGTGTCTGCTGGTTGGGACGCCGTCCGGACCCGAACGGTTCCTGGCCCTCCGACCCGGCCCCGCGGGCCCGCTCGACCCGGACGGCTGTGGATGACCGCTTGCCGGGTCGGGCCGCCATCTGGAAGCCTCCTCCGGGTCTGCATCGATCGCCGAGGAGTCCTGCCCGTGGCCGTCGCCACCTCCCCACCCCGACCCGCCAGCCGCGCCACCCCGTCGCTTCGCGGCGTGGTGCTCGCCCTGTTCGTCGCCTCGGGCGCCGCCGGGCTCATCTACCAGGTGGTGTGGTCGCGCGAGCTGGTGCTGGTGTTCGGCAACACCACCCAGGCGGTGGCGACGATCGTGACCGCGTTCATGGCTGGCCTCGGCTTCGGCAGCCTGGCCGGGGGCCGGCTGGCCGACACCAGCGCGCGGCCGCTGCGCCTCTACGGGCTGATCGAGCTGGCCGTCGCCGCCATGGCCGCCCTGCTGCCGTTCGCGTTCAGCAGCCTGGCCGAGCTTTACCGGGGCGTGTGGCCGAGCCTGGTCGAGCGGCCGGGCCAGCTGGCCGGCGTCCGCTTCGGCCTCGCCCTCGCGGCGGTGGCGCCGGCCACGTTCCTGATGGGGATGACCCTGCCCCTGCTCACCCGCTACCTGGTCCGCACCCTGGACGAGGCCGGCGCCCGCCTGGGCGAGCTGTATGCGGCCAACACCGTCGGCGCCATGGCCGGGACGCTGCTGGCCGGCTTCGTGCTCATCGAGCTGTTCGGCCTGCGCCTCACCAGCTACATCGCCGTCGCCCTCAACCTCGTGGCCGGGATTGGCGCCCTGCTGCTGTCGCGGCGCTGGGAGACGGGTCCCGACGCGGCCGGTGGGCCGGCCGCCCGGCGCGAGCGTCCGGCCCGGCCGGAGGTGCCGCGCGCCTTCCGGCCCCGGCGGCGGGCGGTGCTGGCGGCGACGTTCGTCTCCGGGTTCGTGTCCCTCGCCCTGGAGGTGCTGTGGACCCGGATGCTGGCCGAGGGCACCGGCTCCAGCATCTACATCTTCACCACCATCCTGGCCATCTTCCTGCTCGGCATCGCCCTCGGGAGCTTCCTGTACCGGCGCTTCTCCCGGCCCGGGGGCGAGCGGCTGGGCACGCTCGGCCTCTGCCTGGCCGGGGTCGGCGTGCTCGCCCAGGCAACGGTCGTGCTCGGCAGCGGGATGGTCGGCCACGTCCCGTTCGTGGTCCGCACCGTGGTGGTGCTGCTGCCGGCGACGGTCCTGATGGGCTACGCCTTCCCGCTCGCCGGCCGCCTGGCCACCCCGTCGGCGGCGGCCGCCGGGGGCAGCGTCGGCCTGCTGTACGCGGCCAACACCGGCGGCTCCATCCTCGGCTCGTTCAGCGCCGCCTTCGTCCTCGCCGGGACCCTCGGCACCAACGGTTCCATCCTGCTCCTGGGCGCCCTCAACCTCCTCGCCGGCGCGGCCCTCTTCCTCGCCGACCCGGTGGGCCGCCCGGGACCGGCCGGGGTCGCGGGCCCGCCGCCGGATCGGGCGGGGCACCCCGGCGAGCTGCCGGCGGCCGCCGGCCCGGCCTTGGCGGGTCCGGCCTCCGCGGGCGGGACCTCCGCAGGTGGGGCCTCGGCGGGACCGGCTCCCTCCGGGTCGGCGAACCGGGGGCGGGCGCGGCTGGTCGGGGCCGGGCTGGCCGGGCTGGCGGTGCTGGGGCTGGTGGCGTCCTCGCTCGACCTGCCGGTCACCCGGACCCGCACCGAGAACGAGCTGCGCCGCACCGGCCTGCCCGTGACCCACGCCGAGGACGAGCTGGCCACGGTGGACACCGTCGGCGGGCCGGCCAAGGGCCGGCGGCTCCTGGTCGGCGGGGTCGGGATGACCTCGCTGACGGTCGACACCAAGCTGATGGGCTACCTGTCCAAGGCGCTGCGCCCCGACGCCCAGGACTTCCTGGTGATCGCCTTCGGCATGGGCGGGACCTACCGCTCCGGCCTCCAGCTCGGGCTGCGGACCGACGCCGTCGAGCTGTCTCCCACCGTCCCCAGCCGCATGCCGGTCTTCTTCCCGGACGCCGACCGCTTCCTCAACCATCCCGAGGGCCGGGTGATCGTGAGCGACGGCCGCAACTACGTCCGCCTGTCCCGCGAGACCTACGACATGGTGGCCGTCGACCCGGCGCCGCCGATCGAGAGCGCCGGCTCGGTGGTCCTCTACACGCGCGAGTTCCTGACCGAGGGCAAGGCCCGCCTGCGGCCCGGCGGGGTGTTCATGCTCTGGATCCCCTACGCCCTGCCGCTCGACGACTTCAAGGAGCACGTCCGGACCTTCGCCGGCGTGTTCGGCCACGTCCGGCTGGTCCTCTCGCCGGGCCGGCACGGGGTGTTCATGTTCGGCTCGGACGCCCCGCTCGAGTTCACCGAGGAGAACATCCGCCAGGTCCTCGGCACGCCCGCCGCCCGCCGCGACCTGAACGACGTGCCCGACCACCCCGTCACCGACGCCGACGGCTGGGTCGAGGTCGTTCGCCGCTCCCAGTGGCTGGCCGACGACGAGCTGCGCGGCTTCCTCGGTCCCGGCCCCGAGATCACCGACGACCGGCCCCGCTCCGAGTACTTCCTCTGGCGCCGCGCCTTCATGGACGACCAGCAGTACATCAGCGAGGCCTCCCTCCTCCGCGCCGCCTCGGGCTGACGGCGCGGGCTGGGTCCGGGCCCAGTGGCGCGGTGCGGCGCCGCACCACCTCCCGGCTGGGCCGTTGTCAGGCGTCGGTCTGGGTGACCTTGTCGAGGCCGCGGGGAGCGTCCGGGTCGAGGCCGCGCGCTCTGGCCAGGGCCTCGGCCAGGAGCTGGCCGGGAACGGCCAGGGCGAACGGCGCCAGGTGCTCGGGGAGCGACGTGCCGGGGAGGGTCGACCGGCAGGCGGCGGCGAACTCGGGGTCGCCGCCGATGCCGTGGACGTCGGCGCCGGTCCCGGCGATGCGGCGCGCGAGCGCGGTCATCTCCGGGAGCATGGGCCCGTTCCCGGCGGCCACCAGGAGGACCGGTGTCCGCCGGTCCACGACCGCGATCGGCCCGTGGAGCAGGTCGGCGTAGGAGAGCCCGACCGCCGTCAGGTAGCAGGTCTCCTTGAGCTTCAGCGCCAGCTCCAGCGCGGTCGAGTACGCGAACCCCCGCCCCGACACGACCAGCGCGTCGACATCGACCAGCCGCCCCGCCAGCTCCCCCGCCGCGTCCGCCACCCCGAGCATGGCCGCCACCGCCTCCGGCACCCCGAGCAGCTCCTCCACCGCCACCCCGCCGCCCTCGCTCCCGGTGCCCGGCCGGCGCAGGCCGTGGGCGAGCACGGCCATCGCGGCCAGCTGGGTGGTGTAGGTCTTGGTCGCGGGGACGGCGAGCTCCTGGCCGGCCTGGGTGATGAGGGGGACGTCGGCGGACTCGGTGAGGGGCGAACCGGCCACGTTGGTGACGGCGACGGTTCGCGCCCCGCAGCGGCGGGCCCACTCGAGGGTGGTGACGATCTCCTCGGTGGCGCCGGACTGGGAGACCGCCACCGCCAGCACGCCGCGCAGGTCGAGGTCGGCGCGGTAGACGGTGGCCAGGGAAGGGGAGGCGAGCGAGGCCAGGCGGCCGGCGCGGGCCGAGCAGAGGTACTGGCCGTAGACCGCGGCGTTGTCCGAGGAGCCCCGGGCGATGAACAGCACCTGGCGGGTGGCCCGGCCCAGCGCCTCGAGCTCGCCGGCCTGGGCCAGCAGCGCCTCGAAGGTGCGGCGCAGCGCCTCCGGCTGCTCGGCGATCTCGGTTCGCATCCGGCTCGGCACCGCGCCTCCAAAGTGGACTAGTCCAATTGACCCGTCGCCACAGTAGCATCCCGCGAAAGGTGGCGAGAGGGGTCGAACTGGTCGGCAGGCCGCTCGGCGTTGATACTGTCTGGCACATGGGAGAGCCGGGCTGGTCCCGGCGTGCCGGAGGTGGAGGTTCTGATGCCCGAGCGCCGTGTCGTTGTCGGTTCCAAGGTCGGCCTGCACGCCCGGCCTGCCGCCATGTTCGTCCAGGCGGCGGCGAAGCAGCCCGTCAAGGTGACGATCGCCAAGGCGTCGGGCGGGGACCCTGTGGACGCCCGCAGCATCCTGTCGGTGCTCGCCCTGGACGCACGCGGCGGCGACGAGATCGTGCTGGCGGCCGACGGCGACGGCGCCGACCAGGCCCTCGACGAGCTGGCCGCCCTGGTCGCCAGGGACCTCGACAGCGAGGGGTAGCCATGGCAGAGACACTCAGCGGCATCGGGGTCAGCCCTGGCGTCGCCGCCGGGCCCGTGGCCCAGATGGCCGCTCCCCCGGTGGTCCCGACCGACGCGACCCCCTCCGGCGACCCCGAGGCCGAGAACCAGGCCGCCATGGCGGCGATGAAGGCGGTCGCCAGCAACCTGGAGGAGCGGGCGGCGCGCGCCCCCGGGGAGGCGGCGAGCGTGCTCGCCGCGCAGGCGATGATGGCCGAGGACCCGACCCTCGCCTCCAAGGTCACCGACGGGGTGAACGCCGGCAAGGCGGCCATCACCGCGGTGGTCGACGCCTTCGAGGACTTCCGCGCCATGCTGGCCGCGGCCGGGCCCTACATGGCCGAGCGCGTCGCCGACCTCGACGACCTTCGCAACCGCACCGTGGCCACGCTGCTCGGCGTGCCGATGCCCGGCGTCCCCGACCCCGGCCATCCCTTCGTGCTGATCGCCCTGGACCTGGCCCCGGCCGACACCGCGACCCTGGACAAGGACCGGGTGCGGGCCATCATCACCGAGGAGGGCGGGCCGACCAGCCACACGGCCATCCTGGCCAAGTCGCTCGGCATCCCGGCGGTGGTCACCTGCCATGGCGCCACGGCCATCCCCGAGGGCGAGACGGTCCTGGTCGACGGGACCGAGGGGACCGTGGACGTCGCCCCCGACGACGCCACCGTCCAGCAGGCGCTCGACGCCGAGCAGCAGAAGCTGGCCGCCCTCCAGGCGGTCAGCGGCCCCGGCCGCACCTCCGACGGGCACCCGGTGCAGCTGCTGGTCAACATCGCCGGCGACAAGGACCTGGAGCCGGCGGCGGCCGCCGACTCCGAGGGCGTCGGGCTGTTCCGGACCGAGTTCCTGTTCCTCGACCGGCCCAACGCGCCCACGCTGGAGGAGCAGCAGGCCGTCTACCAGCGGGTGTTCGACGCCTTCCCGGGGCGCAAGGTGGTGGTGCGGACGCTGGACGCCGGCGCCGACAAGCCGCTGGAGTTCGTCACCGTGCCCGACGAGCCCAACCCCGCCCTGGGCGTGCGCGGACTGCGGACCTCGCGGCGCCATCCCGAGCTGCTGGAGGAGCAGCTGACCGCCGTGGCCGCGGCCGCGTCGGCCAGCCAGGCCCAGGTCTGGGTGATGGCGCCGATGGTCTCGACCACGGGCGAGGCGGCCGCCTTCGCCGAGCAGGTGCGCGGCCACGGGCTGTCCTCGGGCGGCGTGATGGTCGAGGTGCCCGCGGCGGCCATCAGGGCGAGGCACGTGGCGGCGGCCTGTGACTTCATGTCGATCGGGACCAACGACCTGTCCCAGTACACCTACGCGGCCGACCGGATGGCCGGGGAGCTGGCCGACCTGCTCGACGCCTGGCAGCCGGCCCTGCTCGACCTGGTCCGGATGACCGCGGAGGCCGGGAAGGCCCTCGGCAAGCCGGTCGGGGTGTGCGGTGAGGCGGCCAGCGACCCGCTGCTCGCCCTGGTGTTCGTCGGGCTGGGCATCACCAGCCTGTCGATGGCCCCGGTCAGCATCCCGGCGGTCCGCGCCGCCCTCGCCGCCCACACCCTGGCCGAGTGCCGCGGGCTCGCCACCCTCGCCCTCGACGCCGAGGACGGCCGGGCCGCCCGCACCGCCGTCCGCGACGCCACCCGGAGCTGAGCGTCGGACCCCCGCCGGCGACGCGCGGGGCCGCGGCCGTCCGGCACCCAGGCGCTGTCCGGGTCGCCGTCCAGGGCCTGGGAGGCCCGGGCCCGGGCCGGGCGGCTGCCTGACGGGTTCCTGACGACCCGGCTGAGGACGTCCTGGCCGAGGAGGACGGGGGCGGTTCGCGTCCACCGAGGTCGGGAGTGCCTCCGCGGAGACCCGCCCGGGTCGATGGGGGGACCGGTTCTTCGACTACCTGCGCTCGCGGGTCCTGCACGACCGGGCCGGCGACGACGCCCGCCGCCTGCTCGCCGGCGCCGGCTTCCGGGTGGACCGCGTCGTGCCCACCGGCTCCCCGGCCGGCCTGAGCGTCATCGAGGCGTCACCGGCCGACCGAGCAGAACGGAACGGTTCGTTCCAG
>DASUPQ010000024.1 GCA_036280995.1 Actinomycetota bacterium
GGGCACGACTTCACCCTGCCCGAGCCGGTCGACGCCGTCTTCTCCAACGCCGCCCTGCACTGGATGCCCCGCCCGGCCGAGGTGGCGGCCCGCGTGCGGGCCGCCCTGCGGCCCGGCGGGCGCTTCGTGGCCGAGCTGGGCGGCGCCGGCAACATCGACGCCATCCTGGAGGCGCTGGCGGCGGCCATGGCCGAGGCCGGCCTGCCCGGGTCGGCCTGCCCCTGGTACTTCCCGACCCTGGCCCAGTACGCCACCCTGCTGGAAGCGGCCGGGTTCCGGGTGGCCCGGATGGAGCACTTCCCCCGGCCGACGCCGCTGGATGGCGGCTGCGACGGCCTGGCCGGCTGGCTGGCCATGTTCGGCGGGTCGCTGACCGCGGCCGTCCCGGCGGACCTGCGGGAGCGGGTCGTGGCCCGGACCGGCGAGCTGGCCGCGCCCCGGCTGTGGCGCGACGGCCGCTTCGTCGCCGACTACTGGCGGCTGCGGTTCCTGGCCGTGGCCGGAGGCGACGCCGCCAGGCCCGCTAAGCTTCACCGGCAGGCGGCCGGGAACAGGGACAGGTAGGGGACATGGTGCAGCCACAGAGCGCGGCCGACGCCCGCGCCGCGGCCCAGTCGCGGGTCCGCTGGGAGCTGCTGGCCGAGCTCGTCCGCAAGGACCTCAAGGTCAAGTACAAGAACTCGGCCCTCGGGTTCGTCTGGTCGCTGGCCAACCCGCTGCTCTACCTGGCCGTGTTCTCCCTGGTCTTCGGCTTCTTCCTGAAGAACAACGTGCCCTGGTTCGCGGTCATGTTCATGTCCGGGTTCCTGATCTGGAGCTTCTTCAACTCGGCCACCCTTGACGCCACCGGCGCCGTCGTCGGCAACGCCAACCTGGTCCGCAAGGTCCGCTTCCCCCGGGTGGTGCTGCCTCTGGCCTCGGTCGGCTTCGCCGGCGTCCACCTGGCGCTCCAGCTGCTGGTGTTCTTCCTGTTCCTGGTCCCGGCCTACCCGGACGCGTTCGGGCCCCAGCTGTGGCTGCTGCTCCCGGCCCTGGCCGTGACCGTGGTCTTCACCGTGGCCATGTCGCTGCTGGCCTCGGCCCTCAACGTGCGCTACCGCGACGTCCAGCACCTGCTGGAGATCGCCCTGCTGGCCTGGTTCTGGCTGACCCCGATCGTCTACCCGGTGACCTTCGTCCGCGACCAGCTGGCCGAGGCCGGGCTGCTGTGGATGTTCAAGTTCTTCATGGCCAATCCCATGACCGCGGTGGTGGTGGCCGCCCAGCGGGCCGTCTACGTCCACCCGGTGGTAACCGACGCCGAGGGCAAGCTGGTGCAGGTCCTGCCGGCCGGCGGCTACGGCTTCTACCTGCAGTGGCTGGGGGTGGCCGCGGCCGTCTCGGCGGTGCTGCTGGTGGTGGGGCGGTGGACCTTCCGCCGGCTCCAGGCCGACTTCGCCGAGGAGCTGTAGTGGCCGCCCCGACGATCAGCGCCGCCGGGGTGGGCAAGCGCTTCCTGCTCCATCACAAGCGGGCCACCAGCCTCAAGGAGCGGCTGCTGCTGCACCGCCAGACCAGCTCCGAGGAGTTCTGGGCCCTGCGAGACGTCGATCTGGAGATCGGCGCCGGCCAGACCGTCGGGCTGATCGGCCCCAACGGCTCGGGCAAGTCGACGCTGCTCAAGGTGCTGTCGGGGATCCTCGCCCCGACCACCGGCACGGTCGCGGTCCGGGGCCGGATCGCCTCCCTGCTGGAGCTCGGGGCCGGCTTCAACGGCGAGCTCACCGGCCGCGAGAACGTCTACCTGAACGCGGCCATCCTCGGCCTGACCCGCCGGGAGACCGAGCGCTACTTCGACGAGATCGTCGCCTTCGCCGAGCTCGAGCCGTTCATCGACAACCAGGTCAAGCACTACAGCTCCGGCCAGTACGTGCGCCTCGGGTTCGCCGTGGCCGTCCACGTCAGCCCCGACATCCTGCTGGTCGACGAGGTCCTGGCCGTTGGGGACGAGTCGTTCCAGCGCAAGTGTCTGGACAAGATCGGCGAGTTCCAGCAGCGCGGCTGCACGATCCTGTTCGTCACCCACGCCCTCGACCTGATCCCGCGGATCTGCAGCCGCGGGGTGGTGCTGGACCACGGGCGGGTGCTGCACGACGGCGACCCGGTGGAGGCGGCCGTGCGGCTGCGCAGCCTGCTCGGCACCGGCGCCGACCAGTCCGGCGGGGCGGCGCTCGGCCCGGACCGCCCCCACCTGACCGCCAGGCGGCTGTTCGACCCGGCCACCGGGCTCCACAAGGGCCACTTCCGGGGCGGTGAGGCAATGGCGGTCGACTTCGACCTGGCCGGTCCGGCCGGCGGGTCGGCGGCGGTCCGGCTGGCGGTGACCGGGCCGGCGGACGTGCCGCTGTGGGTGATGGAGTCCGACCCGGTCGTCCTCGGCCCGGACGGCACCGCCACCGTCCGCTTCACGGTCAAGGAGCTGCCGCAGATGAAGGGAATCTACGCCTTCGCGGTCGCCGTCCGTGACCCGGCCAGCGGAGTGACCTACGATGCTCGCCGCATCGGCGAGGCCTTTCTGGCCATTGGAGATACCGCCACGGGCATCATCGAGGTGGCCTGGAGCGCCGA
The DNA here is from genome assembly GCA_036280995.1 of Actinomycetota bacterium. NCBI lineage: Bacteria > Bacillati > Actinomycetota > Actinomycetota bacterium. The sequence goes on from DASUPQ010000024.1 coordinate 2,608, forward strand.
CCAGGTCGAGAGCCCAGGGGAGGAGGAACGTGACCGGGCCGCTGGCGACCGTGGTCGTTCTCAACTATAACGGCGCCCACCTGTTCCCCGACTGCCTGCGGGGGCTGGCCGCCCAGGACCTGCCCGAGGGGCAGGCCCAGACCTGGGTGGTCGACAACGCCTCGAGCGACGGGTCGCTGGAGCTGCTCGCCGACGAGTTCCCCTGGGTTCGGGTCATCGCCAACGGACGCAACGATGGGTTCGCCGGGGGCAACAACGTCGCCCTGCGCGAGGTCTCGACCCCGTTCGTGGCCCTGGTCAACAACGACGCCCGGCCCGAGCCGGACTGGCTGCGGCGGCTGCTGGAGCCGTTCTCCGAGCCGGGGGCGGAGCGGCTCGGGGCGGTCTCGGGCAAGATCGTGTTCCTGCCCCGGTTCCTGGCCGTCGAGCTGGCCACCCCCGGGTTCCTGCCCGGCACCCTCGACACCAGGGAGCTGGGGGTGCGGGTGTACCGGGTCGAGGTCGACGGCGCCGACGTCACCGAGCGGGTGCTGTGGGACCGGGCCGCCTACGGGCCGGAGGGGGAGGGGCCGGGGCGCTTCCGCTGGACCCGCCCGTCGGGGCTGCTGCTCATCCCCGTCGACCGCCCGGAAGGTGACGGGCCGCTGCGGCTGCGGTTCCGGGTCGCGGCCGAGACGACCAAGGCGGTGGAGCTGACCTGGGCCGGTGGGTCGGGGGGCGGCAAGGCCGAGCCCGAGCCGGTCGACCTGGAGGTCGAGGTCCCGGCCGGGGTGCCGCTGGTCGACGTGCTCAACAACGCCGGCAGCATGGTGTTCCGCGACGGCTACGGGGCCGACCGGGCCTACCAGGAGCTGGATCGGGGCCAGTACCAGCGGCCCGAGGAGGTGTTCGCCTTCTGCGGCGGCTCGGTCTGCTTCCGCACCGAGGCGCTGCGCCAGGCCGGGGTGTTCGACGACGACTTCTTCCTCTACTACGAGGACACCGACCTGTCGTGGCGGCTGCGGTCCCTGGGCTGGCGGATCCGCTACCAGCCGGCGGCGGTGGCCCGCCACATCCACTCGGCCTCCTCGGTCGAGTGGTCGCCGCTGTTCGTGTTCCACACCGACCGCAACCGGCTGCTCATGCTGACCAAGAACGCCCGCGCCGGCCTGGCCGCCCGCGAGGTCCTGCGCTACCCCCTGACCACCGCCTCCCTGGCCCTGCGCGAGGTCGCCCGGTCGCGCCACACCCGGCGCCGGCCCCCGGTCCGCCCGACCCTGCTGCGCCTGCGGGTCCTCGGCTCCTACCTGCGCCTGCTCCCGGTCATGCTGGTCCGCCGCCGCCGCATCGCCGCCCGGGCCGCGGTCGACCGCCGACGCCTGGAGCGCTGGCTGGTGCTGCGGTGAGGGTCGGGCTCGACGCGACCCCGCTGCTCGGGCCGCGGACGGGCGTCGGCCGCTACGTGGCCGGACTGGCCGGGGCGCTGGCCACCCTGGCCGGGCCGGAGCCGGAGGAGCTGGCCCTGGTCCCGTTCTCCTGGCGGGGCACCCGCGACCTGCCGGCCGTGGCCTCGCAGGGCACCGGCGACGTGCCTGGTGTGGCCCGGGACGGCCCGCGCGTCCGGTACGGGCGCCGGCGGGCCCCGGCCCGCCTGCTCCAGGCCGCCTGGGCCCGCCTGCCCTGGCCGCCCGTCGAGTGGCTCTCGGGCCCGGTCGAGGTGTTCCACGGCACCAACTTCGTCGCCCCGCCGACCCGGCGGGCCGCCACCGTCGTCACCGTCCACGACCTCACCTACCTGCGGTTCCCTGAGATGGTGACCGACGCCTCGGCCCGCTACCGCGACCTCGTCCCCCGCGCCCTCCGCCGGGGCGCGGTCGTCTGCACCCCCACCGCCGCCGTCGCCACCGAGGTCGCCGCCGAGTACGGCCTCCCCCCCGACCGCCTGGTCGTCACCCCCCTCGGCGTCGACCCCTCCTGGCGCCAGGCCACCCCGCCCGACCCGTCCTGGCTCGCCACCCACGGCCTCCCCGGCCGCTACCTCCTGTTCGTCGGCAACCGCGAACCCCGCAAGAACCTCACGGGCCTGCTCACCGCCTACCGTCAACTCCTCTCGACCCGGGTGACCTCCCCTCCCCGGGTGGGAGGGGTTGGAACCGGCCCGACGGCAGGTGAGGGGGCCGGGACGACCACGGCCCCGGCGGCGGGCGGCGTGCCTCCCCTCGTCCTGGTCGGCCCCCCCGGCTGGGGCGAGACCCTGGACACCGCGGGACTGCCGGCGGGGGCGGTGCACACACCGGGCTATCTCCCGGAGCTCGACCTCGTCCGCGTCGTCGCCGGGGCCGCCGCGCTGGTCGTCCCCTCCTGGTACGAGGGCTTCGGCCTCCCCGCCCTGGAGGCGCTGGCCTGCGGTGTCCCGGTGGTCGCCTCCGACCTCCCCGCCCACCGCGAGGTCCTGGGCGACCAGGCCGAGCTCATCCCTCCCGGCGACCCCGCCGCCCTGGCCGCCGCCCTGGCCCGGGTCCTGGACGACCCCGGCGGCGAGCCCGTCCGGGCGGCCCGGCGCGCCAGGGCGGCCGGCTTCACCTGGGAGAACTGCGCCCAGGCGACCCTGTCCGCCTACCGCCTGGCCCTGGAGTCCGGCCGGTGACCGCGACCCCGCCCGGCGGGGAGCCGGCGGCCGCGCCGGGGGAGCGGGGGCCGGGCCTGGGCGGTCCCCGGGTCGGGGTGGTGGCCGAGCAGCTGCTGCGACCCGTCCCCGGCGGGGTCGGGCGCTACGTGCGGGCGCTGGCCACCCACCTGCCGGTGGAGGCGGCCGTCGACCGGGGCGCGGTCGAGTTCCTGGTCGCCCGCCACCCGCCCGACCGGCTGGCCGCGGTCGGCCTCCCGGCGGGGACCTGGCAGCTGGCCTGGCCGGGCCGGCTGGTCACCCGGACCTGGGTGACCCTGCGCCGCCCGGCCCTGCCCGGCGGGTTGCTCGACCAGCTCGACCTGGTCCACGCGACCAGCGCCGCCGTGCCCCCCACGGGGAGCAGGCCGCTGGTCGCGACCGTCCACGACCTGGCCTTCCGGCACTTTCCCGACGCCTATCCGGCGGGCGGGCGCCGCTACCACGAGCGGTCGGCCCGGATCGTGGCCGACGAGGCGGCCCGGGTGCTGGTCCCGTCGGAGGCGACCGCCCGCGACCTGGCCGAGCTGTACGGCGTCGACCGGGGCCGGGTCACCATCACCCCGCTCGGGGTCGAGGTCCCGCCCGAGCCCGACCGGGCCGGGGCCGAGCGGCTCCTGCGCGACCTGGGCGTCCGCGGGCCGTTCCTGCTGGCCGTGGGCACCCTGGAGCCGCGCAAGAACCTGCCCCGGCTGCTGGACGCCTTCGGCGAGGTGGCCGACGAGCTGCCCGGGCACTGGCTGGTGGTGGTGGGCCCGGTCGGCTGGGGGCCGCGGCTGCGCCCGACCTGGGACTCGGTGCGGGTCAAGCTGGCCGGCCCGGTCGGCGACGCCCTCCTGCACGCCATCTACCAGGCCGCCGACGGCCTGGCCTACCCGAGCCTGTACGAGGGCTTCGGCCTGCCCGTGCTGGAGGCCATGGCCAACGGGACCCCGGTGCTGACCAGCGACCGCTCCAGCCTGCCCGAGGTCGCCGGCGACGCCGCCCTGCTGGTCGACCCGCACGACCGGTCGGCCATCGCCGCCGGCCTGGTCCGCCTGGCCGGTGACGAGGACCTGCGCCGGCGACTGGTCGAGGCCGGCCGCCGCCGCGCCGCCGGCTTCACCTGGCGGGCCACCGCCGCCGCCACCTGGGCCACCTACCGCGAGGTCGTGGAGCGGCGGCCGTGAACCGCCGGAGGGGTCCGGGGAACCCCAAGGGGGTGCCCCGGGTGGCGGTGGACGCGACGGCGGTGCCGGCGCGGCTGACCGGGGCCGGGGTGTACGTGGCCAGGGTCCTGGCCGGGCTGGCCGCCCGCGACGACCTGGAGGTGGAGGCGTTCTGCGCCCCCGGGTCGGCCGGGGTGCTGGCCGCCCCCGGGCTGGAGCTGCGGCCGGTGGCCCCGGCCGG
>DASUPQ010000025.1 GCA_036280995.1 Actinomycetota bacterium
TCCCCGACCCCGTCCCCGTCTGGCACGTGGGCACCGCGGCCCTCGACGCCGGCCGGCGCGCCCAGGCCGCCCTCCCCCCCACGGCCCTGCCCCTGGAGCGGATCCGGGTAATCGCCGCCGCCCTGGCCGCCGGGGACGAGCTGCGCCTGGAGCTCCACCCCGGGGCCGTCACCGCCGCCGGCCGGTCCCTGATCGCCGGCCTGGTCGACTGCCTCCCCCATCCCGGCCCGGCGCCGGACGGGACCGCGATCGCCGGCCGGCTGTGGGGCGGGCTCTCCCCCCGCGACCCGGCGCCCGGGCTGGTCGGGGTCGTCGACGTCGCGCTGGTCCTGCTGGCCGACCACGAGCTGGCCGCGTCGACGGTGGCGGCCAGGGTGGCCGCCTCGGTCCGGGCCGACCCGTACGCGGTGGTGTCGGCCGGGCTGGCCACGGTCAGCGGGACCCTGCACGGGGGGGCGTCGCTGGGGATCGAGGACCTCCTGGGCGAGATCGACCGGCCCGGCGACGCGGCCAGCGGGGTCGGGGCGCGCCTTCGCCGGGGCGAACGCCTGCGCGGCTTCGGTCACCGCCTCTACCCGGACGGCGACCCGCGCGCCCGGGTCCTGCTCGCCCACCTGCGGCGCGCCGCCGCCGGGTCGCCGCGGCTGGAGGTCGTGGAGGCGGTCCTGGACACCACCGGCCGCCGGGGCCTCCCCGCCCCCAACGTCGACTTCGCCCTCGCCGCCGTCGCCCACGTCACCGGCATGACCCGCGGCGCCGGCGAGGCCGTCTTCGCCGTCGCCCGCACCGCCGGCTGGATCGCCCACGCCCTCGAGGAGTACGACCGCAACACCCCCATCCGCCCCCGCGCCCGCTACACCGGCCCTGCCCCTGGGTCCTGACCCTGGGTGGTTGGCGGCCGACCCGGCGGGGGGAGGTGGGTCTTGACCCAGGTGGCGACCCTGAAGGGGTCGACCGGGTGGGTGGTGTCGACCTCCAGGACCGGGCCCAGGTGGAGGGGGCCGGCCCCGCCGGTGAGGGTTGCCTTGCTCTGGGGGGCGAGGAGGTGGTCGACGTGGCCGGGGTGGCGGGTCGGAGCCCTGGAGGCGAAGCGGCGCTCGACCTCGTCGGCGGGGCAGCGGCAGAAGACCTCGATCAGGCGGGCGTCGAGGGCCTGCAGCCGGGGGGCGGCCTCGGGGCCGAGGTTGGCGTCGAGGACGGCCGCCGGGAGGGCGCCCGCGACCGCGTACAGCACCTCCTAGCTGGCCTTGCCGAGCCGGCGCGACCAGGCGCGGTCGCCGGTGCCGAGGGCGTCGAACAACGCCTCCTTGATCAGGTCCTTTCCGATCAGGGGGAGACCGAGGCCGGCGGCCAGAGGGCCGGCCAGGGTGGTCTTGCCGGACGCCGGTGGGCCGGTGACCAGCACGAGGACGCCGGTCATGGGGCCGGCCGGGGCGGGGCTACTTGGCGCGGGCCAGGGCCGGGGTGGGGACCGGGAGGTGCGGGATCCGCAGGCGGCGGGACCGTGGGGTGGAGCGGGCGGGCTGGCCCTGGCGGCGGTGGCGGACGGCGCGGGCGACCACGACGGTGGCGACCAGAGCCCCGGCGGAGCCGGCGGCGGCCAGCAGGCGCGGGTCGGTGACGCCGGTGCGGCGGCGGCCGATGGCGATCAGGACGCGCTCCAGGGTGCCGTCGGCCGGGTCGACCTCGAGGTTGGCCATCACCGCGAGGGCGTGGCCGAGACGGCTGAAGGCTGCCGCCTCGGTGGCGCAGCGGGCGCAGGTGGCGACGTGCTCGGCCCGGGAGCGGGCCTCGAACACGGTCAGCTCCTCGGCCCGCGCCGGCAGCAGCGGGCGGATGCTGTGGCAGCTGGTCATGACCGCCGCCCCGTGGCCCGCCGGCGGCCGGCGAGGGCGACCACCTGGCCGCCTTCGGCCGACTCCAGCTCTGCCTTGAGCCGCTCGCGTGCCCGGAACAGGCGCACCTTGACCGCGCCCGGCGTCAGCCCCATTGCGTTCGCCACCTCTTCGGTCGACTGGCCGTAGATGTCACGGAGCACGAGCACCTGCCGCTGCCCCTCGGGCAGGTCGGCGACCAGCCGCTCCAGGCGGCGGGCGAGGGCGACCGCCTCGGCCCGCTCGGCCGGCTCGGGCGCGGGGTCGCGCGTGTCGGCGGGCACTGCCGCCCCCTCGACCGCGAACCGCCGCGTGCGGCGCTTCAAGGTGCTCATGGCCACGTTCGTCGTCACCCGGTTCAGCCAGGTGGAGAAGGAGGCCTCGTGCCGGAAGCCGCCCAACTTGCGCACCACCCGGAGATAGACGTCCTGGGTCACGTCGGCGGCGTCGTCCGGGTTGCCCACGAGCCGGAGCGCGCACGTGTACACGCTGCGGTGCGTGCGGCGCACCAGCTCCTCGAGCGCCCAGCGGTCACCGGCCTGGGCGGCCTCGACGAGCTCCCGGTCGACCTCCACCTCGGTCCCCTTCCAACGTTCCCTTAGACCTCGAATCCCCCCCACCGGTTACCGGTGCCGGTGATAGCCCCGGAACTCCCGGGTCAGCAGGTCGGTGCGGCCCTTCCAGCGCCCGAGGAACCGATCGTAGTTCTTTCTGGACGCCCGGTCTCGCTCCTCGGGGTCGGTGTCGTGGAATCCCCGGTGCCGGTGCCGGGTCGCGGGCACCTCCACCCGCCTGGCGCCGTACCCAAGGGCGCGGACGGCAAACGAGTAGTCGAGGTCGGCGTTGCGGTAGTAGCGGTCCTTGGGGTCGACCCCGACCCGGGCCGCCAGCACCCGCGGCACGGCCAGCAGGTAGCCCTCGACGGCGTCGACCTCGGGGCCGTCGTCGGCCTCGAACTCGAGCATCGTGGTCGTCGTCACCCCCCACCCGCCGGCCAGGCCGACACCGGGCCGGTCGAGGGTGGCGAGGAGGGGGCCGAGCAGGTCGCCGGTGGCTTCGACGTGGGGGTCGAGCCAGACCAGCACCCGGCCGAGGGCCTGGCCCATGCCGAGGTTCATGGCCACGCCGAAGCCGACCGCCGGGTCGAGGTGCAGGACCCGGACCCGGTGGTCGTCCCGGGCCAGATCCTCGAGCGCCCGGCCGGTCGCCTCCCCGGCCCCGTCGGCGACCAGCAGCACCTCGTAGTCGGCGCCAGGATGGTGAGCCGCCAGGGCCCGGGCCGCCCTGGCCACGTCCTCGGGCCAGCCGGCGACGTGGACGACCACCGAGACGTCGTGCCGGTCGGGCTCGTCCCAGCGGGGCGCCAGCTCCCGCGGGTCGGTGAGCTCATAGGGCGGCGCCGGGGCCAGCTCGGGCCCCTCGGGGGTGTCCCTGACCAGCCAGCCGGCCTCGCGGAGCCGGCCCCGGAGGGCGTCGGCGGTGGCGAAGTCCCGTTGCTCCCTGGCCGCCTGCCGCTGGCTGAGCAGGTCGCGGACCTCGGGGTCGGGCTCCGTCATGGGTTACAGCTCCAGCTCGGCCTCGCCCTTGCTCAGGACCTTCTCGCCTTTTTCGTCCTCGGCGTGGAAGCGGACCAGGACCCGGCCGCCGTCGACCTCGGCCACCTCGCCCTTGGCGGTGAGGGTCTGGCCGGGCTCGATCATGTTCGAGAACCGAACTTTCAATCGCTTGATCGCGGCCGGGTCGCCGGCCCAGCCGGTGATCATGCGGGTGGCGACGCCCATCGAGTACATCCCGTGGGCGATCACCCCCGGCAGCCCGACCGCCCTGGCGACCTCGTCGTTCCAGTGGATCGGGTTGAAGTCGCCGGAGGCGCCGGCGTAGCGGACCAGGTCCATCCGCTCGATGGTCTCGGCGACCTCGGGAAGGGCGTCGCCGACCCGGACCTCGGCCAGGTCGATCCGCGGGCTCATGTCCTGCCCTCGCGCGGCGGGGCCGTGCCCCGCGACAGCAGGGTCGCCCTGACCGTGCAGACGGGCTCGCCGCTCTCGGTGGTGATGTCGGTCTCGAGGGTGAGCAGCTCGTGGCGGCCCTTGGCCTCGGCCGCGGCCACCTTGCCGCTGGCCAGGAGCCGGTCCCCGGCCCGGATGGGCCGGTGGTAGACGAACTCCTGCTCGCCGTGGACGACCCTGGAGTAGTCGAGCCCCAGGTCCGGGTCGCCGTAGACCACCTGGCCGGCCCGGAGCGACAGGACCACGGCGAACGTCGGCACCGCCGGCAGGTCGGGGTGGCCGGCCGCCCGGGCCGCGCCCACGTCGTGGTAGATCAGGTCGGTCTCGCCGACCGCGATCGCGAACTCGCGCAGCTTCTCCCGGCCGACCTCGTAGCTGACGGCCGGGTACGCCTTGCCCACCAGGGCCTGGTTCAGCGGCATGCCGGCGTCAGCGGGTCTCCCGGTGGGCGGTGTGCCGGCCGCACCAGCGGCAGTACTTCTTCAGCTCGATGCGGTCGGGGTCGTTCCGCTTGTTCTTCCTGGTGGTGTAGTTGCGGTGCTTGCAGACGGTACAGGCCAGGGTGATCGTCGGCCGGATGTCGGTGGTCGCCATGGGGGTTCCTTCCTGCGCGCAGCCTGAACCTCGATCCTACCTTGAGGATCTTGGGGGCTCGCGATCCTACTTGAGGATTTTGATGACGCGGCCGGCGCCGACGGTGCGGCCACCTTCGCGGATGGCGAAGCGGAGCCCTTCGGCCATGGCGATGGGCTGGATCAGCTTGACCGTCATCTCGGTGTTGTCCCCCGGCATGGCCATCTCGG
>DASUPQ010000026.1 GCA_036280995.1 Actinomycetota bacterium
TTCGCTGCTCGGCAGCGAACAGGCCGAGACGTCACCGGTCGGCATCGGCATCGCCGCCGTCTCCGTCGTGGTCATGCCGTTGCTGGTCTGGGCCAAGCGACGCACCGGCCGCGAGCTCGGCTCGGCCACCGTGGTCGCCGACTCCATGCAGACCATGCTGTGCACCTACCTGTCGGCGATCGTCCTGGTCGGACTGGTCCTCAATGCCACCCTCGGCTGGTGGTGGGCCGATCCCGTCGCCGCTCTGGTGATCGCCGCCGTCGCCGTGCGCGAAGGCGTCGAGGCGTGGCGCGGTGAGCAATGCGACGACTGCGCTCTCCCAGCCGCTGGCGGCGGTGACGCCGACGGGTGCGGGTGCGGGCCAGGCTGCACCGACGCCTGCTGCACCGGCACTGAGCAGGCGGACCGATGACCATCGCCGCCTCCGCCGCTATCGCGTTGGTGGTCTACCTGCTCGGCCTGGCGGCGGCGTTCGGCTGGCAGACCTGGCGGCACTGGAAAGCCACCGGCAGCACCGGCTATCGCGGCATCTCCGGACGGCCCGGCTCCCTGCACTGGTGGGGCGGCCTGCTGTTCGCGGTCGCGCTGCTGCTCGGCGCCGCCGCACCGGTGCTCGTCCTGGCCGGCGTCATCGGCATCCCGGCCGGGCTGCGCCACCCGGCACTGTCCTGGGCGGGGCTCGTCGTCGCCGTCGCCGGGATCGCCGTCACCCTGGCCGCCCAGCGGCAGATGGGCGCCTCCTGGCGCATCGGCGTCGACGCCGGAGAGCGCACCGCGCTGGTCACCGGAGGGCTGTTCGCCCACGTCCGCAACCCGATCTTCACCGGGATGCTCGCCGTCACCACCGGCCTGACCGTCATGATCCCCACCATCGTCAGCGTGCTCGCGCTGGCCTGCCTGCTCACCGCGATCCAGATCCAGGTCCGTGCGGTCGAGGAGCCCTACCTGCTCACCACCCACGGCACCAGCTACCGGGCCTACGCCTGCCGCAGCGGGCGGTTCCTTCCCCGGATTGGCCGGCTCACACCCACCACCGGCCGCGCGCAGGTCGCCCCCTAGGCTTTGATCTTCGCTGGAGCCTGTGGCCAGGCCGTGTCGGGGGGATCGGGATGGACCTGAGGTTGCTCGGCCAAGCCGTGGGGATGTTCGCGGTGACCAACATTGACGACATCCTGATCCTGGCGTTGTTCTTCGGCCAGGCCGCCAGCGCCGGCGCCGGCCGCGCCGGGGCGATCCGTGTGGTGCTCGGGCAGTACCTGGGCTTCATCGCGATCCTGGTCGCCGCGATCGTCGGCGCGCTCGGTGCCGGCCTGCTGCCCGAATCGGTCATCCCGTACCTGGGGCTGCTGCCGCTGCTGCTGGGCCTGCGGGCGGCGTGGCGGGCCTGGCGCGACCGCCGCAACGGCGACGACGACACCGACGAACCCGCCGCAGCCGGCGGGCCGGGCATTCTGCAGGTCGCCGCGGTGACCCTGGCCAACGGCGGCGACAACATCGGCGTGTACGTGCCGGTCTTCGCCGTCGCCGGTACGAGCGGCATGGTGGTCTACGTATCGGTGTTCCTGATCGGCGTCGGCCTCTGGTGCGCCGCGGGCCGGTACTTCGCCACCCGCCCGGTCATCGCCAAAGCACTGTCGCGGTGGGGCCACATCCTGCTGCCCGTGGTGCTCATCGGCATCGGCCTGCTCATCCTCATCGATGGCGGCGCCTTCGGTCTGTGACCCTCGCCCGGCCGCCGCAGACCCTGCCGCCCCCTTCCTGCTCACCGCGCACGGCACTGCGTACCGGACGCCCATACCGGCCGGTTCCTTCCCGGCATCGGCCGCCTCGCACACGCCGACCACGCCATCACCCAACGGCCGAGAGTTAAGCGCCGAAGACCTTCCCAAGGTTCACTAACGGGTGATACCGCGCATCGCAGAACCGTCGCACATGGGAGCATCCCGTACATGTTTGCGACGTATTTGTGCAGCTAAAAGCAATGATGATCTTGAACGTGGTCGGAAAAGCCGACGGCTCGATCATCGCTGACACCCCACGCTCGCCGTCGCTGACCGTCCTTCGGACCTGGCTGGACCAGTGGGAAACCGCCGGCCGACCGGCCCCCGGCACCTACACCACTGCGCTCGTGCCGTACCACGGGACCGACCTTCCCGGCTGGGACCTACGCGTGTGGCCCGCAGCCACGTCGACCCCGCGCAGCCGCCGGACTTCCACCGGCCGCCGCTGACCGCGGCTACACCGGCTGCCACCAGCCGCGGCTGGATACCACCCCCGCCCGCCGGAGTCGACGCCTACACCGCCGCCAGCCGGTTGGACGCGGTAGGGATCCGCGTCAACGTCTCGACGACCTGCCCGGATTCCCTGACGCGGGTTGCGGCTCGGGCTGACCGAGGCGGTGACCATCGGCCTCGACGCCGACGACACGCCCTACCTCGCCGCTCTAATGACC
>DASUPQ010000027.1 GCA_036280995.1 Actinomycetota bacterium
ATGTGGTGCAAGGCGATCTTCTTTTTGTGCCGCACGCTGCGCACCTGTACGCGTGCCGCTTGTAGTAGTTCGACCGCCTCAGGCGCCAGGCGTTGGAGCGGTAGTACGCACGAATCCACTCGGGGTGATAGGCCATCGGCCGCGAGCGTAGAAGCAGGTCCTCTACGATGGGGACGCGTCGGTGACCATGCCCTGGGCGGGGAGACTCGGTGGGGGCCAAATTTGGAAGCCGCATCGACGTTCAGTCCCGGAAAAGTCCCGGCGAGGTTGACCGACGATGGCCAATGTTGACCAACATTGACCAGCGTTCTCCTAGTCGCAGGGCAGTTCGATCGAAGGGCCTCTAGCTCAATTGGCAGAGCTGCGGACTTTTAATCCGTAGGTTGTGGGTTCGAGTCCCACGGGGCCCACTGTGACTAGGGTCTTCGCTTTCGTTGGGCTTGTGATGAGGAGATAAAACCCCATTAAACCCCCAGCTTTCAGAGGCTGACGGGCCTGGTGTGGCGGAAGATGCCATCGACTCCTACTAACGGATGCTGGCAAGGGCATCGGGCTGTCGGCGGCAACGTTCCCTCGACCTGCTCCGTGTTGATGATCAACCGGAACGCAATGGCACAGGTGTTGCGCTGGCCTACGCGCCTCCGCACGCCACGAAGGATCAAAGGCGATCACCCTTCGCTTTAAGTGTTGGCTAGCCCCAGTTACCAGTCCGGTCTCCTGCAGTTGGACTGGGAGGCTTTGGCGAGGTCGCCCATAATCCGTGTGGGTCGTGCTGCAGGAAGAACGGGCACGATGTGGACCTCCAGGGCCGGGAACGATGTGTAGCCCTGTCCCTGATCCGTAAACTGCGCTCGCCACGTCAGGTGGCCCTTCCGCTGAGTGACGAGAACGTCAGCGGGTCACCAGTCTGCTCTGCGCGAGTAGAGCGCATGCCCAGACGCAGATACAGGGCCGTGCGCCGGGCCACCCCGGGTGGATCGCAGCATGGGTGGTACCAGTCCACCCGGTCTTGCACGACACTGCGTGCATGGCTGTGATCCGCTCAGGACGAGGAGGTACGACCATGCAATCGCCCATTCGCCACCGGGAGGGAAACGATAACCACCGTCGTCGAACGGCCAGCCCGGCGGGACCGCGGTCGCGTCGCCTCTCCAGCGCCGCCGTGGCGGTGGCCGACATCGCGCTGGCGGCCCTGGGAGCCGCCCTCATCGTGTTCTTGGGTCGGTTCGGCGCCTGGGATTTGAGTGTCGCGATCCTCGTCCTGGTCGCCGCGGTCGCGGCCGCCGCCGCGCACCTGGTACAAGCCTTCCGGGGCGAGTCGAGCTTGGTGTGCTCGGCCAGCCGCTTCGTGCGGACCTGCGGCCGTACCTGCTGCAGTTGCTCAACTACGCGCTGCTCGCCGCGCTTATCCTGATCGCCGGGGCGTTGGGGACGTTCACCAACCTCCCGTTCTACGCCGGCATCCTCGGCCTCCCGCTGTCCGACTGGATATCCGGCCACCAGGCCACCGTCGCCGTGCAGCTGGCGGCTCTGGCTCTCGCCGGGCTGGCGCTCATACCCTCTCGCCGCGTGCGACCCGTCCGCAACCTCGCCGTCCTGTCCTTCAGTGTCTTCCTGGCCGTCTCCCTGGCACCCGCCTTCGCCCCGCCGAGGGCTGCGGTGGCCGTCGACCTGCCGCTGGAGGGTGAGTGGGCGATGGTGGCCGGCGATCGCAGCACCCTACCGAGCCACCACTACACCGATCCGTCCGGGCGCGATGCCCTCGACTTCGCCCGGTTGGTCAACGGCCAGGCCTTCGTGGGTGACCCCGAGCACCGCGCGTCCTGGCACGGCTACGGTCAGCCAGTGCTGGCACCGGCCGACGGCACCGTGGTGAGCGTCCGCGATGACCTCGCTGACGCACCTATCGGCCTGATCGGCCAGGGCGAGGGCAACATGATCGTCCTCGACATCGGCGGTGCGCGCTACGTCGTGTTCGCCCACCTCCAGCAGGGCAGCGCGCTGGTCAGCGCAGGCCAGTCCGTCACCCGCGGGCAGCGGATCGCCGCCGTCGGCCACAACGGGAACTCGATCTCGCCGCACCTGCACCTGCAGCTCCAGGACCGCCCCTCGCTCCCCAGCGACGATCCTGAGGTGTGCACCTTTCCCATCGTGTTCGAGCACACCACGCTCACCCGGGGCGGCCGGGAGTACACGCCGTCCACCGCCGACCTCCGGCGAGGTGACGTCATCCGCGCCAACCGCTGATCCCGAGCCTAAACGTGACAGCACCGACGCCTACCTTTGCTGGCGGCCAGGCTTGCCCGTGAAGGCGGCCGCTAGGTTGGCGGCATGGTGGAGCTCACCATGCCGGATCTCGCCGCGGCGATGCGGGCGGCTGTCCGCGGTCTGGTGGACCGCCTGGACACTGAGCAACGCCGTCAGCTGGTCTTCCCGTTCGACGGCGATTTGCATAAGCGGTGGACCTACCTGCCCGGTCAGCGACCCGGGCTCCGACTGGGCGAGCTGAGCGAGGATCAGCTGGAGCCGGCGCTGGGCCTGCTGCAGCTCCTCCATAGCGTGCGCGGCTGGTCCGACACGCAGCTGGTGATCCGGATCGAGGCTGTCCGGCGAGAGCTGTCGCTCCAGCAGCCCGGCCGGGCTGGCGTTGATCCGTACCGGGACCTGCCGTACTGGCTGGTGGTGCTGGGAGATCCGAGGAGCACCGATCCCTGGGCCTGGCGGATCAATGGCCACCACCTGCTGGCGCAGGCCACGGTGGTCGGGGATCAGGTCAACGGCGTACCGCACTTCTTCGGCGCGGAGCCGGCCACGGTGCTGGAGGGCCCGCACGCCGGCCTGCGCGCCCTGCCGCGGGAGGAGGACCTGGCGCGAGAGCTAATGCTCACACTGCAGCAGGACCAGCAGCAGATGGCGCGGATCGCGGTCAAGGCACCCGCGGACATCGCCTCCCGTTGGGACCCGGTGGCTGCGCTACCGGAGCAGCCGCGCGGCGTTTCGTACGCACGGCTGGACCGGTTGCAGCGTGAGCTGTTGGTGTCGCTGCTCCGGCAGTACCTCGATCGGGCGGCCTCCGCCGTCGCCAACCAGGCCTGGACCGACATCACCGACGCCGGACTCGAACAGGTGTGCTTCGGATGGGCCGGGCCGGTCAAGCCAGGCGCCGGCCACTATTACACGCTCAGCGGTCCGAGCCTGCTCATCGAATACGACAACACCCAAGACGGGGCCAATCACATCCATTCCGTGTGGCGCGACCTGCGCCGCGACTTCGCCGGGGACCTGCTGGCCCAGCACTACGCGGGCGTGCGCCGGTGATCGGCCCGCTCACGGGACGACCGGCTCGTGACCTGAGATAGATGTTTGGGCTGGTGACCAGCAGCGGCACCCTGCTGGACATCTTCTACAACATCGTGCAAGGCGTCTAGGACGCGTGAATTCCTGGCGCCGTCGCCGTAGCGCTTGTGAATGACT
>DASUPQ010000028.1 GCA_036280995.1 Actinomycetota bacterium
ATCTTCAACGTCGTCCACGGCGACAAGGTCGCGGTCGACGCCGTCCTCGACCACCCGGGCATCGCGTCGGTCTCCTTCGTCGGCTCGACCCCGATCGCCCGCTACATCTACGAGCGCGGCACCTCCTCCGGCAAGCGCGTCCAGGCCCTCGGCGGGGCCAAGAACCACGCGATCGTCATGCCCGACGCCGACATGGACTCGGCCGCCGACGCGCTCGTGTCGGCCGCCTACGGCTCCACCGGCCAGCGCTGCATGGCCATCTCCACGGCCGTGGCCGTCGGCAAGGCCGGCGACGCCCTGATCGGCAAGGTCATGGAGCGGGCCGGGCGGCTGCGCACCGGTCCCGGCCTCGACCCCTCCTCCGACATGGGCCCGCTGGTCACCGGGGCCGCCCGGGACAAGGTGTCCGGCCTGATCGAGACCGGCGTCAACGAGGGCGCCAAGCTGGTCCTGGACGGGCGCGACGTCCGCGTCGAGGACCACGACGAGGGCTTCTACGTCGGGCCGACCCTGTTCGACGAGGTCCGCACCCACATGGAGATCTACAAGCAGGAGATCTTCGGGCCCGTCCTGATCGTGCTCCGGGTCGCCGACATCGACGAGGCGATCGGCATGATCAACGACAACCCCTACGGCAACGGCACGGCCATCTTCACCGCCAACGGGGCCGCCGCCCGCAAGTTCCAGAACGAGGTCACAGTCGGCATGATCGGGGTCAACATCCCGATCCCCGTGCCGATGGCCTTCTACTCCTTCGGCTGCTGGAAGGACTCCCTCTTCGGCGACCTGCACGTCCACGGGCCGGAAGGCGTCGCCTTCTACACCCGCGGCAAGGTCGTCACCACCCGCTGGCCCGTCCCCCGCGACTCCGCCGTGGAGCTCGGGTTCCCGACGTCACGCTGACTGGAGGTGGGATGCACCACGACATCAGGAGCGGCTCGCGGGCGCCACCGGCCCCCGCCACCTCTTGCAGGAAGGACCAAGCAGAAAGGCGGATCGCATGATCCAGCTTCGTAGGCACCCCCTCCGCGTGGCGCTACTGGCGCTGCTGCTGCTGGCCGCCGCCGCCTGCAGCGAGACCGGCGGCAAGCAGGAGGAGGCGCCCGCCGCCGGTGCCAACGCCGGCCAGGCGAACACACCCGAGATGACGGTCGCCATGATCACCCACGGCGCCCCCGGCGACACCTTCTGGGACATCATCCGCAAGGGCGCCGATGCCGCCGCGGCCAAGGACAACGTCAAGCTCCAGTACCAGTCCGACCCGGACTCCGGCAAGCAGGCCACCTTGATCCAGAGCGCCATCGACGCCAAGGTCGACGCCATCGCGGTCACCCTTCCAGACCCGCCGGCGATCGCCCCGGCGGTGCGGAAGGCCATCGAGGCCGGCATCCCGGTGGTCGCCTTCAACGCCGGCATCGGCAACTACGCGGAGTCGGGCGCGCTGTCGTACTTCGGCTCGGACGAGGGCCTGGCCGGCGAGGAGGCAGGCAAGCGGGCCTCCGAGGGTGGCTACAAGAACCTCCTGTGCGTCATCCAGTTCCAGGGCCAGGTCCAGCTGGAGGCCCGCTGCGACGGGGTCAAGAAGACCTTCACCGGCAACTGGCAGAAGATCTACGTCAACGGCTCGGACCTGCCCTCGGTGAAATCAACCATCGCCGCCAAGCTGACCCAGGACAAGAGCATCGACTTCGTGGTCACCCTGGGCGCGCCGATCGCCCTCAACGCGATCGACGCCGCCAAGGAGGCGAGCAGCTCGGCCAAGGTCGGGACCTTCGACTTCAACCCCGAGATCCCGCCCAAGATCACCTCCGGTGAGCTCATCTTCGCGATCGACCAGCAGCCGTACCTGCAGGGCTACCTCTCGGTCGACTCGCTCTGGCTCTACAAGAACAACGGCAACGTCCTCGGCGGCGGGCAGCCGACCCTGACCGGGCCGTTCCTGGTCGACAAGGAGAACATCGAGTTCATCGGCAAGTTCGCGGAGGCCGGCACGCGATAGCCACCGGCATGGGGGCCGCCGAGTGTGGCGGCCCCCATGCGGCCCTAGCCTCGGAGGTCCGTATGAGTCAGACAGTGGACGTCGGCACCCCACCGGCCCCGCCCCAAGACGAGCGGGTCGGCCAGCGGTCGACGCTCAGCCGGCTCTTGGCTCGCCCCGAGATCGGGGCGCTGGCCGGCGCGATCGTCATCTTCCTCATCTTCTTCATCGTGGCGCCCCCGTTCCGCGAGCTGAGCTCGCTCTCCACCGTCCTCTACGTCAGCTCCACCTACGGCATCCCGGCGGTAGCGGTGGCGCTGCTCATGATCGGCGGGGAGTTCGACCTGTCGGCCGGCGTCGCCGTCACCGCCTCGGCGCTGGTCGCCTCGATGATCAGCTACCAGTTCAGCGCCAACATGTTCGTCGGCGTCCTGGTCGCCCTGGTCGTCGCCCTGGCGATCGGGTTCATCAACGGCTACCTGGTGGTGAAGACGGGCATCCCCAGCTTCCTGGTCACCCTGGGCACGTTCTTCATGCTGCGGGGGCTCAACCTGGCCATCACCAAGATCGTCACCGGCAACGTCGGCACCAACGACGTGTCGGACATCGCCGGCTTCGGGATGGCCAAGAACATCTTCGCCTCCCAGTTCACCATCGGGGGCGTCGCGATCCGGATCACCCTGCTGTGGTGGATCCTGTTCGTCCTCATCGCCACCTGGGTCCTGCTCCGCACCCACGTCGGCAACTGGATCTTCGCCGTCGGCGGCTCCGCGGCCAGCTCGCGGGCGGTCGGGGTCCCGGTGAACAAGGTGAAGATCGGCCTGTTCATGACGGTGGGGTTCCTGGCCTGGTTCACCGGCATGCACATCCTGTTCGCCTTCAACACCGTCCAGTCCGGCATCGGGATCGGCAACGAGTTCATCTACATCGTCGCCGCCGTGGTCGGCGGCTGCCTGCTCACCGGCGGCTACGGCTCGGTGATCGGGGCCGCCATCGGGGCGCTCATCTTCGGCATGACCAACCAGGGCATCGTCTACGCCGGCTGGAACCCCGACTGGTTCTACTTCTTCCTCGGCGCCCTGCTGCTCGGGGCCATCCTGTTCAACAACTTCATCCGACAGCGCGCGGAGGCATCGAGATGACCGCCACAGCCGACACCAGGACCGACGCGCCGCTGGTCAGGCTCACCGACGCCGGCAAGAACTACGGCAACATCATCGCCCTCCAGGGCGTCACGTTGGACGTCGGGGCGTCCGAGGTGACCTGCGTGCTCGGGGACAACGGGGCCGGCAAGTCGACCCTGATCAAGATCATCGCCGGGCTGCACCAGCACACCCACGGCAGCTACGAGGTCGAGGGCGACGATGTGCGCTTCGACTCGCCCCGCGAGGCCCTCGACCGCGGCATCGCCACCGTCTACCAGGACCTGGCCGTGGTGCCGCTGATGCCGGTGTGGCGCAACTTCTTCCTCGGCAACGAGGTCCGCAAGGGCCCGGCCATGGACATCGCCGGCATGCGCACCACCGCCAAGCAGGAGCTGCTCGACATGGGCATCGACCTGCGCGACGTCGACCAGCCGATCGGCACCCTCTCGGGCGGCGAGCGCCAGTGCGTGGCCATCGCCCGCGCGGTCCACTTCGGGGCCAAGGTGCTGATCCTGGACGAGCCGACGGCCGCCCTCGGCGTCAAGCAGTCCGGCGTGGTGCTCCGCTACATCATCCAGGCCAAGGAGCGCGGCCTGGGCGTCATCTTCATCACCCACAACCCCCACCACGCCTACCCGGTCGGCGACAACTTCCTCATCCTCAAGCGGGGCCGCAGCATCGGCTACTGGAGCAAGAGCGAGATCACCATGGGCGAGCTGACCGGCCTCATGGCCGGAGGCTCGGAGCTGGAGGAGCTCACCCACGAGCTCGAGGCGGCCGGCACCGAGAGCTCCGGGCTGCGGGAGGTCGCCCACGTGTTCGAGCAGGAGGTGGCCGAGCTGCACGTCGGCGGGTCGAGCGGGCAGGGGACGCCGCCGTCCGGCAACACCGACCCCCGGCAGGAGCCGCCGCAGCCATGAAGATCGCCCTCGACCCGTACATGCTGCGGACGGTCCCCCTGGCCGAGCTGCCAGGGGTGGTGGCCGAGCTCGGCTACGAGCACATCGAGCTGTCGCCGCGGGAGGACCTCATTCCGTTCTTCGTCCACCCGCGGGCCGACAAAGCCACCAT
>DASUPQ010000029.1 GCA_036280995.1 Actinomycetota bacterium
CCTCGCCTGTGTGTTGATCTGCCTCAAGTCATTGAGGCATTGATCGCCAGCAACGACAAGGACGCCCGTCCAGCAGGCTGCTAGCCGAGATCCTGTGGCTCCAGTTCGATTGGGGTGCCGTGGGGTGTGCGGTCGGCGGCGCGCCTCCAGGCGTCGCGGTAACGCGTGAGCTCGGCCTGGTCGCTCAGGTGCTTGTCGGCGATCAGGCGCTCCAACGCGGCGAGCCAATGGCGGTAATAGGTCTCCCCGGAGTCGGGGTCGCCGCGAGTCTGCGCGCGCTTGATCTCGGCCGCGAGCCTGGCGGACCACTCGGTCCAGGTAAACAGGCCACGCCGGTGCAGCGCCAGGGTGATCGCGAACGCCTGCGCCTCCCACGGCTCACCAAACACCGGCCCGCCGGAGTCGGAGGGCATCTCGGGGACGGCCTCGGGTGCGCCGTGCGTGGGAATGCGGTCACTGGAGGTCACGGCGCGGGCTCCAGATACGGCTCGAACGCGTCGATGGAGACCGTCACCGTCGGATCGGCTGCAGCGCCCCACAACTCCCGCCCCGGGAAGGACACCGTGTACAGCCATTGCGGGTCCTCGCCGTGTCCGTGCGCGTTGCTGTCGGGAAACACATGGCAGCCGTGCACGCGGGTGACGGTCCCGGTGCGGCCGCGGGCATAGCGGGGCAACCTCGTATGGGTCAGCGGGTGGATGTTCTTCGCTCGCACCTGGTCGCCGACCTGGAAGCGGGCCGGGCGAGGCGCCTCCCGGTTGGTCGGGCGACCACGCTTGAGCAACCCGGTGGCCTCCCCGGCGGCTAGGGTCCGCCTCACCGGCTTGGCCGGTCGCAGGGATCGACCTGCCGCCAGCTCGGCCGGCGCGACCAACCCGCGCTCCACCAACAGTTGCTCAAGTCCCCCAAGCCAGAGCTGGTAGTAGCTCTTGGAGAGGTACTCCGCCGGCGGGCGGTTCTCGCGGGCAAAGCGCGCGGCGTCCAGGGTCCATTCACCGGTGGCGCCCATCGCCAGCACCAGCGCAAGCACGCGCCGCTCCCAGTCGGCGTGAAACACCGGCTCGTCCGGCTCGGGCACCACCGCGCCGAACCCGTGGACGCCGCCCATGTCGTGCGCCCCGT
This sequence comes from Actinomycetota bacterium, assembly GCA_036280995.1. Lineage (NCBI taxonomy): Bacteria > Bacillati > Actinomycetota > Actinomycetota bacterium. The sequence goes on from DASUPQ010000029.1 coordinate 1,123, forward strand.
TCATCACCGCACGTCTGGGCGCTTGGGCAGCCCGGCCCCGATCATCGAGTCCCGCGTGACCAGGCGGGCAAGCTCCGCTTCCCCCCAGCCGCCGGTCCCCGCCGGGCGCATCGGCAGGACCAGATAGCGCACCTCCGCGGTGGAATCCCACACACGGACCTCGGTGTCCGCCGGTAGCTCCACCCCGAAGTCGTGGAGGACACCACGCGGGTCGGCAACCGCGCGCGAGCGGTAGGGCGCCGACTTGTACCACACCGGCGGCAGCCCCAGCACCGGCACCGGGTAGCACGAGCACAACGTGCACACGACCAAGTTGTGCACGCTGGCGGTGTTCTCCAACGCCACCATGGCCTCCCCCTGACGGCCGCCATAGCCCAGCGAGGCGATCGCCGCATCGCTGTCGGTCAACAGCCACTGCCGGAAGCCGGGATCCACCCAGGCCTTGGCGACCACCCGCGCGCCGTTGTGGGGGCCAACCTTGGTCTCGTAGGTCTCGATCAGCACGTCCAGCGCGGCCGGATCGACATAGCCCTTCTCCACCAGGATGCTCTCGAGCGCGCGGACCCTGAGCTGCGTCTCCGACAGCTCCGAACCATGCTCGTGATCCGCAGCACGGTGCGGATCATCGCCCGCGCGGGACATGCGCCAAGTATCCAGCCGCGCTACCGACTTGGCCACCGAAGCGCTCCTGGCACTCTCCAGTGGCGGTCGGGGTCGATCCAAGGCGCAACCGCACCCGCCGCCAGCGCCAGCGGCGTAACCAGTCCCTTACGTCCGATCGAGGACGACCCGCACCCACCGTTTGGGGGCATCGACTGGAGCCAGGTAGACCGGCACAGCTACGAGCCGGTGCTTGGCCCCATGGTGCAGCGGCAGCGGGCCGACGGCCGGAGCTCCTGGCCAAGCTGAGCGGCTGAGCTGCTAGGTGGCGTTCGCCAGCGCAGCAGCTCAGGCGTTAGCGAGCATTCACGCCAGCCGGGCGAGATGATCAGGTCGGCGTGCAGCTGGACCCGCTCGATGCCGCCAGTGTCGATGGCCGCCTGCTCGGCGGTGCCTGAACCCAATACCGCTGGGAAGACCGCCACCGCGGCCGCTGACCGCCCATCGGCGCAGGCTCTGACTCAAACCTTGGGCGACAGCGGCGTTTCACCCGCCGGTGCACGAGGAGCCTAGTTGTCGGCTCGAGCAGCTGCGTCTGTGGCGCCGGGAGGTCGCCGACACCAGCATGAGGGAGCGATGGACCGAACAGCGCGGCTACTGCCTGACCATGGCGATGTGGATGAGGTGGTCGGGGGGTCGATGACACCTCAGGAAGTTAAGCCAGTTATGAGGTGTCATCCGGTACACGGCCCGCCGAACCGGCTCCAACGCACTGTGACTAGCGTTTCCGCTGATTGTCGCTGGTAGTGGGCCTGGGAGGACTTGAACCTCCGACTTCATCCTCAGGTGAAGATCCCCGCCCGCGGTGGCAAACTACCTGGTACTTACCAAGGTCGACGCGGACCTCGCCCCCTCCGCGGAGCAGTCAACGGCCCAGGGGCCGTCTCACGCTGCCCATCTTCATCC
>DASUPQ010000030.1 GCA_036280995.1 Actinomycetota bacterium
GGGAGGACAGCCGTGAGCCCACCCGACCGGCCGGACCGGGACCAGCTCGAGGCCGGCCTGGTCAAGCTCCTCGGAGTGCGCGTCGAGGAGGCCTCCGGCGACCGGGTGGTGCTGTCCTGCCCGGTCACGCCCGACCTGCACCAGCCCTTCGGCCTGGTCCACGGCGGGGTCCACGCCACCCTGGCCGAGACCGCGGTCAGCGTCGGCGGGGCCCTCTGGTTCGGTGACCGCGGCACGGTGGTCGGCGTCTCCAACCACACCGACTTCCTGCGGGCGGTCCGCGAGGGCGAGCTGCGGGCCGACGCGACCCCGCTGACCAGGGGCCGCACCAGCCAGCTGTGGCAGGTCGAGATCTCCGACGGCCAGGGCCGCCTGGTCGCCCACGCCAAGGTCCGGCTGCAGAACCTCGCCGAGGCACCGGGCGCCTAGCCGCCGCCGACGGCCACGAACACGTCCACCGCCGAGCCCGCCGGGTAGTGGACCTCCAGGTCGGCGGTGAAGGCCCTGGCCAGGCCGGCGTGGTCGAAGAACTCGGCCACCCGGGCCCAGGTCGCGGCCAGCGCCTCCGGCATCGGCCCGCGGGCGGCGAACACCAGGTACTCGCCGGCCGGCACGGTGACCTCGGTCATGCCCGGCGGCACCTCGCCGGCGGCGGTCACCTCGGCGCCGACCAGGCAGCGGAAGCTCGCGCCGCCGTCCTCGTAGTCGCTGTAGACGGCGCAGGTGGTGCGGGTCCCGGCCCGGCCGGGGATGCGCCCGGCGAGCCCGTCGGCCTGAAGCCGCCGCCACAGGCCGGGGACGGCCGCGGTGGCCGGGTCGGCCTCCCGCAGGCCGGAGGTCCGCGCCTGGATGCCGACGACCCGCGTCTCGGCCCGACGAACCCGCTCCGGCCTCACCCTGCCCCTCTCGCCCGCTCCCGCTCCGCAGGACGGCCAGCATACCCGGAGGCTCATCCGCACCCGCGATCTGCCGAAACAACACCGAAGCGGCAGGCCGACGCCCGACCGGGGAGGTAGCTGTGGGACGGAGCATCCGGCTCAACGGCCGCACCATCCCGATCAAGGCCAGCCTCGGCGTGGCCACCCCGTCGAGGCGGCCGCCGCCACCTGAGCGGGTTGATAGGCTGCGCCCATGCAGTGGCTCAAGCACTACGACGAGGGCGTGCCGGCGTCCGTGGGGCCGTATCCGGAGCGGACGCTGCTCGACGACCTGGCCGACGGGGCGGCGCAGCGCCCGGACGCCCCGGCCCTGCTGTTCAAGGGCCGCACCGTCACCTGGGGCGAGCTGGACCGGCTCAGCGACGCGTTCGCGGCCGCCCTGGCCGGGCTCGGCGTGGCCAAGGGCGACCGGGTGGCGCTGCTGCTGCCCAACTGCCCGCAGTTCCTCATCGGCGAGGTGGGCGCCTGGAAGGCGGGGGCGATCCTGGTCCCGCTGAACCCGATCTACACCGAGCAGGAGCTGGAGGGTGCGCTGCGGCGGACCGGGGCGGAGACGATCCTGGTCCTGACCCCGTTCTACGGGCGCGTCAAGGCCGTCCAGCCGCGCACCGCCCTGACGCGGGTCATCGCGACCAACGTCAAGGAGTACCTGCCGCCGGTCCTGCGGGTGCTGTTCACCCTGGCCAAGGAACGCAAGGACGGCCACCGGGTGACGCCGGCCTCCGGCGACCTGTGGCTGGGCGACCTGCTGGCCCGCCACCAGGGCGCAGCCCGGCCGCCGGTGCCGGTGGCGCCGGACGACCCGGCCGTGATCCTGATGAGCGGCGGCACCACCGGCACGCCCAAGGGCGTGGTCGGCCTGCACCGCCACTACCCCACCACCGGCCGCCAGCTCGGGACCTGGCTCCAGGCCGGGACCACCCCGTGGGATGACGTGATCATGGCGGCGCTGCCCCTGTTCCACTCCTTCGCCAACATCGGCATCCAGAGCGTGGCCCTGCGCAACCACAACGCCATGGCGCTGGTCCCCAACCCGCGCGACCTCGACGACCTGCTGGGCACCATCACCAGGACCCGCCCGACCGCCTTCAGCGGCGTGCCCACCCTGTTCAACGCCCTGCTCCACCATCCGAAGGTCCGGGCCGGCAAGGTCGACTTCAGTTCCGTCAAGGTCTGCTTCTCGGGGGCGGCGCCGCTGCTGGCCGAGACCAAGCGCCGCTTCGAGGAGCTGACCGGCGGGCGCATCGTCGAGGGCTACTCGCTCACAGAGGCCATGCTGGCCTGCGCCGTCAACCCGGTGGAGGGCCCCAACAAGATCGGCTCGGTGGGCATGCCCCTGCCCGACGTCGAGATGCGCGTCGTCGACCCTGAGACCGGCGCCGCCCTGCCCACCGGCGAGGTGGGGGAGATCCTGATCCGGGCGCCGCAGCTCATGGCCGGCTACTGGGACGACCCGGAGGAGACGGCCGCCACCGTCAGGACCCACGACGGCGGGCGCTGGCTGCACACCGGCGACCTCGGCTACCTGGACGCCGACGGCTACCTGTTCATCGTCGACCGCATCAAGGACCTCATCAAGACCCACGGCTACCAGGTGTGGCCGCGCGAGATCGAGGAGGTGCTGGCCACCCACCCGGCGGTGGCCGAGGTCGGCGTGGCCGGCGTCCCCGACGAGGCCAAGGGCGAGGTGGCCAAGGCCTGGGTGGTGCTGGCGGCGGGGGAGCGGGCCGAGGTCGAGGAGCTGCGGGCGTTCTGCCGCGAGCGCCTCGCTCCCTACAAGGTGCCGGCCGCCGTCGAGTTCCGCTCCGAGCTGCCCAAGTCGATGGTGGGCAAGGTGCTCCGGCGGGCCCTCACCGAGCCTGGATCAGCGCCCTGACCCGTGCCATCAGCTCGCAGGGGTCGAACGGCTTGACCACGAGGTCGTCGGCGCCGGCCTGGCGGGCGACCTCCTGGTCGGCGGTGATGAAGTTGGCGGTGAGCAGGATCACCGGGATGGCGGCCCCGCGCTGGTCGGCGCGGAGCCGCGCGCACACGGTGTAGCCGTCGATCCGCGGCATCAGCACGTCCAGGAGGACGACGTCGGGCTGGAGGTCCAGAGCCTTGTTGAGCGCCTCCTGGCCGTCGCGGGCGGTCAAGACCTGGAAGCCCTCGAGGCGGAGGTTGACCTCGACGAAGCGGACGATGTCGGCGTCGTCGTCGGCCACGAGCACGGTCCCGGTCAGCGTGGCTCCTTCCCTCGCGCCCTCGCGCCTGCCAGAGGACGGTCGTCCGTCGCGCCGGGGAATGATCTCACCCGGAGCAGACAAATTGCACCGTGCGGGCACAGGCGGGCCGGTTGACAGTACCCGGTGGGAACGGGCAGCGTGATCGCCCCATGATCGGCCCTCCCTTCGAGGCGGTGCTGGCCGCCGCCGCCGGTGGCGACGACGCCGCCTTCGGCATCCTCTGGCGCGACCTGCAGCCCGGGCTGCTGCGCTACCTGAACGCCATGGCCCCCGGGTCCGGTGAGGACCTGGCCTCCGAGACCTGGCTGCGGGTGGTCGGGGGCCTCGGCCGCTTCTCCGGCGACGAGCGGGCGTTCCGGGCCTGGGTGTTCACCATCGCCCGGCACCGCGCCGTTGACCGATGGCGCCGCGGCGCCCGGCGCAGCGACGAGCTGGTGCCGGTCGACGCCCTGGCCGACCTGCCCGCGTCCGACGACCCGGCCGGGGCGGCCGTCGACGCCGTCTCCAGCCGGGACGCCGTCGACCTGATCGCCACCCTCCCGCCCGACCAGGCCGAGGTGGTGCTGCTCCGGGTGGTCGCCGGCCTGGAGGTCGCCGAGGTGGCCGCCATCACCGGCAAGCGCCCCGGCAACGTGCGGGTCCTGGCCCACCGGGCCCTGCGCCGCCTGGCCGAGCGCCTCGGCGGGGACGTCCGGGTCCGGGGGGTGGTGTAACGCGATGGGTGCCGACGACGTGTACCCGACTGAGATGCCGGAGCACCCGTCCTCCCCGGTCCCGGCGCTCGACGACGACACGGCCGAGCGCCTCCTCTCCGGCCGCCTCGACCCCGACGACGCGCCCCCCGCCTACGCCGGCGTGGCCCGCCTGCTGCAGACGGCCGCCGCCCCGCCCGACCCCGACGAGCTCGCGGGCCAGGAGGCGGCGCTGGCGTTGTTCCGCACGGCTTGGGTGGGTACAGCCGAGGTCGGGGACCGCCGGCCTGGAAGGGTCCGCCGCGGTGGGTCCGGCGGGGTCGAGCGGCCGTCCGGCCGGGTCGGGGGCCGGCTGGCCGCGGAGCGGGGGCGCCCGGGGTCACGGCGCCGATCCGGCCGGGTGCGGGGGCGGGTGGTCGCGGTGGCCCTGGCGGGGGTGCTGGTGGCTGGTGGCGCGGTGGCTGGTGGCGCGGCCACCGGTGGGCTGTGGACAACCGGCGGCGCCCCATCCCCCGGTGGGCTACGCTCCCCCTCCGGGGGGCCCGGCGCCGGAGAGGCGGGGTCGGGCGCGTCCGGGTCCGGGGCTGGGCTCGGGACGGGGTCCGGGGCGGGGTCCGGTGGGTCGGAGCTGTTGCGGCCGGCCGGGTCGGCGGCGGTCGGGGCGGGCGAGCGGGCGGTCGCCCGCCACGGAGGAGGGGGCGGCTCCCGCGGCGGCGGGGCGGCCCACGGGGTCAAGCCCGTGCCGGCCCCCGAGGCCAAGGCGGGCAAGGCCAAGGCGTCCAAGCCCGGGAAGCCCAAGGCCCAGAAGCCCGCGCCCAAGGGGCCGAACGCGACGCCCGGCCACGGCGTGAACGCGACGCCCGGCCACGGCGTGAACGCGACGCCTGGCCACGGCGTGAACGCGACGCCCGGCCACGGCGCGGTGCCGACGCCCGGCCATGGCGCGAACCGCGCCGCTGGCAAGCCGACATAACCGCCGCACAGCCCGCGCTGGATCGGGCGCAAGCTCCCGATTCGCTTATCATCGGATCGGGAGGCGTACAGGGGGGCGTAGGTGCGGTTCAGCATTGACCGGCGGTGGGCGACCCTGGCGGTGGCGGTGCTGCTGGGCGCCGGGGGCGGCAGCCTGCTCGGGTTCGTGACCGCCCAGCCCACCGGCGAGGAGGCCACCTGGACCCTGGCCCCCGCCCAGGAGGCGGCCTCGTCCACGACCCGCCGCCCTCGCAGCCGCTTCGCCGGGGCCTCCTCGACCACCACCCGTCCCCGGCCCCGCGTCCTCCCCGCCGCCACCGCCGGCCTCACCCCGCCGACGACCCCGGCCCCCACCTCGACCGTCCGCCCGACCACCACCACGGCCCGGCCGACGACCTCCACCACCCTCGAGCCGGCCACGACCACGACGACCACCATCGGCGGCGACACGACCACGACCAGCTCCAGCGCCCCACCGTCGTCGACGACCTCGACGACCTAGTGTCCTGAGTCGTTGATTCGCTGGCAGTAGGTGGCGATGGTGTCGAGGATCTCGTCGGCGGTCTTGGTCCACACAAACGGCCGCGGGTCCTGGTTCCAGGTGTCGATCCAGGCCTGAATCGACTGTTGGAGTTCGGTGACCGACCGGTGGCTGCCACGACGCAGCCACTTGGTGGTGAGTTCAGCGAACCAGCGCTCGACCAGGTTCAGCCAGGAGCTGTAGGTCGGGGTGAAGTGCAGCTGCACGCGGGGATGGCGCACCAGCCAGCGCTGGATCGCCGGGGTCTTGTGGGTGGAGGAGTTGTCACAGATCACGTGCAGGTCCAGCCCGGCGGGGACCTGGCGGTCGACGTGGTCCAGGAACCGCCTGAACTCCACCGCACGGTGGCGGGCGGTCAGCTGGGAGATGACCTTGCCGGAGGCCACGTCCAGGGCGGCATACAGGTTGGTGGTGCCGTGGCGGGTGTAGTCATGGGTGGCCCGCTGGGGGGTACCGGGTAGCAGCGGCAGGATCGGGGCGGTGCGGTCCAGTGCCTGCACGCCCGTCTTCTCGTCCACGCACAGCACCATCGCTGCCTGGGGCGGGTTCAGGTACAGCCCGACCACGTCGCGGACCTTCTCGATGAACTGCGGATCCGTGCTCAGCTTGAAGGTGTCGACCAGGTGCGGCTTGAGCCCGAACGCCCGCCAGATCCGGCTGATGGCCGACTGCGACATGCCAAGCTGACGGGCCAACGACCGGGTCGACCAGTGGGTGGCATCGGTCGGCGTGGTCTCCAAGGTCGACACCAGCACCCGCTCGACCTGCTCATCGGTGATGGTGCGGACCGCGCCGGGCCTGGGCTC
>DASUPQ010000031.1 GCA_036280995.1 Actinomycetota bacterium
AGGACTGTCCCGCCTGGGAGCCGGACGACCTTCCCCCACGGAGGCACCCCTTTCGGGGTGTCTAAGCAAACGCACGCAGCTCGAGCAGCCCGCACAACCACTACAGCCCAGGTCCGGGATGTCGGCGTCGGCGGTCGTCGCAGCAAATGGCCGATTCACTGCGACAACGGCCCTTCGCCGACGTGTCGACCTGGGATGTCACCTCGGCATGGAAGGCTCGAGTTGCCCGCATTTGCTGGCGACACCAGGAAGTGGAGGTCCCCGCGGGGAAGGTCGCGCGACTCCCAGCCGGCACGGTCTACCAGTTCCGTCACCTCGAATTCCAGCGCCGCCTCGCGCCCCGACCCGCTGATCAGCGGCGCACCCCAGGACGTGCGCGCTGGTTCGCTGGCGTCACCCGCCGCAACGCCCTCCGCTACAGCTCCGGCGAGACGAGGATCTTGACCTGCTCCTGGCCGTCCGGGCCGGCGAGGCGGTCCAGGCCCCCAGGCACCGTGTCCGCGAGCGGGATGCGGCTGGTGATCAGCTCCGCGGCGCGCAGCTCTCTTGAGACCAACAGCCCGACCGCGCGGGGGAAGTCAGAGGTGACCAAGTGGCTCATCGTGCCGACCAGAGAGATCTCCCGCAGGGCGAGGTCGGCCAGGTCGACGCTGGCCGGCGTCGCCGGGAACCCCACCACGACGACGCGACCGCCCGGCGAGACCAGCGGCATCGCCAGGCCGACGGCCTCGGACGCGCCGGTACAGTCGAACACCACCGGCACGTCCCAGCTCCCCGCCAGGCCGTGCAACTCGCCGGCGTGCAAGGTACCGAACCCGAGCCGGGCGGCCTTGCCCAGGCGCCAGGCCGAGCGGTCGGCGAGCACCACCTCGGCGTCGTGCTCGATGCGGCAGACCTCCGCCACCGCCAGCCCGATCGTCCCGGCGCCGAGGACCAGCAGCTCCTGGCCAGGCCGCAGCGCGGCCCGGCCCACCGAACGCACCGCGACGGACACCGGCTCGGCGAGCGCCAGCACGTCGAGCGGCACCTCGGCCGCCGGGACCACCGCCATCGAAGCGGGCACGGTCAGGGCCTCGGCAAGCCCTCCGCCGGAGGCGGAGAAGCCGATGTGGGCGAAGGTTCGGCAAAGGTTGGGAAGGCCGGCGCCGCAGGCGACGCACGACCGGCACGGGATCAGCCCGTCCAGCGCCACCGGCTGGCCAGGCTCCAGCCCGCGCACGCCGCCGCCGACCTCGTCCACGACGCCGGCGACCTCGTGGCCGATGACCACCGGCGCCGCCACCCCGGTAATCGGGTGCGGCCGTGTCGGGATCACGAACGGGCCGTGTAGGTACTCGTGCACGTCCGTGCCGCAGATGCCGCACCAGGCGACGCGGACGCGGACCTCGGCCGCGCCGGGCTCGGGCGCGTCGGGCACCTCTTCGAAGCGGACGTCGCGGCGGCCGTGCCACCGCATCGCCTTCACGCGACCGCCACCTCCTCTGTTCGCCCGACCAGGCTATGGCCCCGGCTCCGGCAGATCCAGCCCAGAGCGAGCGCCCGGGTCGTGGCGGCTAGGTGGGCCACGTGTCTGGAACTGATGGGGATGGTTGATACTTCGGGTCTCCAACCAAGAAGGAGACCCCGTGACCGAGCAGCAGCTGCTCCGGATGGCCAAGCCACGCCTGGCGATCCTGTGCAGACAGGACTGTCCAGGCCACAGCTACCGACCGACCGTGACGCGGGACGGCAGGGAAGGGAACGGCCCATTCCCTGCCACTTCACCGCTGGCCCCACGGCCGCGACCGGGGTGCCCGACGCGCAGGCTCCGGTGCAAGGTGACATATCCCTGTCACATCGCCGAAGGAGCGCCCAGATGGCCGGGCGGGTCATCTGTGGGCCGGCTCCCAGCCGGCCTACCACTGCTCCAAGTGGACCATCGTGTCCAAGGGGTGGTGGGCGGCGGGCCGGAAGTCGGTGCCGCTGGTGTAGGCGACCGGGTGAGCGCGGCCTGCATCACCTCATCGAACGGGATCCCGAGGATCTCGGCCGCCTCCCGCTCGTGGCGCAGGTGGAAGGTGGTCCAGACGGTGCCCAGCCCGTGCGCCCGGCGGCCAGCATGAAGCTCCAGGCGGCGGGGATGATCGACCCCCACCGCGAGGCCTACACCCCACCGGGGCATGGTCGGTCCGGCCCTCCACGCACAGAAGCATGGACCGGCACCCAGTAGCGGTGGTCGGCCCGATAGCGGACCGCGTCGGAGAGGCGGGCGCCGCCCGCCCCCGGGAGCTGTACGGCCGGTTCCCGGCGCGCGGCCGCCTGGCCGCTGCCGTCGCCGGCCGCTGACCGGAGGCGGTGTGGGAACCCCCGTCCTCGGGTCAGCCGTTGGTGGTGCGCAGGATCGAGGTGCCGCTGGCCCCGTTGGTGCGGGTGCGTTGGCCGGCCGCCCACACCGTGCTCGGCCCGAGCGCCGCCGCGTCCCAGAGGGAGCCGGCCGAGCTTGGGATCGACTCGCGGGTCCAGCTGCTGCCGTTCCAGCGCAGGACCAGCGACCCCCCGCCGACCGCGTACACCTTGGTGGGTGAGAGCGCGGTGACGGCCGACAGCCCGGCACCCAGCACCGCCGGCGCGGCGACCTTGCGCCAGCTCTGGCCGTTCCAGTGCAGCACCCACGGCACGTGCCACAGCAGGTCACGGTTGAACTCCCGGCCGACCGCCCAGACGTCGTTGCTGGCCAGCGCGACCACGCCCTCCAGGGTGGCGTCGATGGCGGCCGGGGTGGCGACGGCGCTCCAGGCCGACCCGTTCCAGCGCAGGATGATCGGCTGGCTGACCTGGTAGTCGCCGCCCCCGGCCTGGCCGACCGCCCACAGGTTGCTGGAGGAGGTCCCGTCGATCGCGTTGAGCTGGCTGCCGAGCTGGCTGTCCGGGATGGGGGTGGCCACCGGCGTCCAGCTGGTGCCGTTCCACCTGGCCGCCATGGAGTCGAAGGAACCGACGGTGCTGCGGCTGCCGACCACCCAGGCGTCGCTGGCCGACAGTGTCTTGACCCCGAGCAGGATGCCTGACCCGCTCGGGCCCGGAACGGTCCTCCAGCTCGTGCCGTTCCAGCGCTGGAGCAGCGCGGCCGACGAGGCGCCGCTGGTGAAGCCGACCGCCCAGGCGTTGCTGGCCGAGCTGGCGTCGACGTCGCGCAGCTCGCTGTCGACGGCGGGCCGCGGGCTCGACACGATGGTCCAGCTGGTGCCGTTCCACCGCTGGATGAGTGGACGGCGGAACGGGCTGCTGACGTCGTCGGCCCGGCCCACCGCCCACGCGTTGGAGGACGAGGTCGCGTCGACCCCAAAGAGCACGTTGTCGAACTGGGTGAGGTTCGGGCTGGCCACCCGGGTCCAGGTCGCCGCCGAGGCGGGCGGCCCGAGCAGCAGCAGGGTGGCGCCCAGGAGCGCCACCAACACGGCCCGCGGGCGCCCGCGGCGCCGCGGCTCAGGACTCCCTCTTGACCGCATGATCCCTCCCTTCCATCGCCGCATGCCGGCGGCGACCGGTGGACAGAGCTGGAGGTGAGGTCCGGATGAGGGTGGGCATGACCTACTACAACCAAGAAAGTTGGATCTTAGAAGCAGGGCCCGTGCA